>NZ_JASCQJ010000015.1:0-75456 GCF_033043255.1 Clostridium lamae
CTAAATCCTTATTCATATCTAGAACTATTTTTTTCTTAAAATCAGTTTCTGATAAATTTTCAAAATTTTTAAGTTCTAATTTATCTAGTATATCCTTATTCATTAATAACACCTCCATACTTCTATAAAAGTATTATTCCTAAAAGTATTTTTATTTATTAATATATCTATAACCCACATCAAATTTATGAGTATATAATTTCCTAAATGAAAATACTACCCATATCTTTATTATCATTGCATATATAGCGATTAAAAATGCTGTTAATTCTGATATAAATATAAAATTTATATTGCATACTATTAGCACAATAGAGTCTAAATAGATATAACTGATTGTTTTATTTATATATATATCTCCCCAATAATTATTAAAGTTATCTGATAAAATCTCTGATGCTCCTTCTAAAAGCTTTACTGTGCATATAATTTCTAAAATGTAGTTTATATTAAACCATATTGTAGTTAAAATAGTATTATTGAAATACTTATCAAATCCTATAGATGGTATAATAAATGGTGATATAAAAATAATACAAGAGATATAGACTTGTACCCTATTTATTTTTAAAGCCATTCTGATATTTTGATTATCATATTTACATAATATTTCTTTTATCCCTGCTGAAATTATTAAAAATCCTATAAAATTAGGTAATATTTCTATTGTGCCTAAATTTAAATGAAAGATTGTCAAAATAGTTCCCCAAAAAATCTTTTTATATCCTAATATCATTTTATATTTCCCCCGTTTCTACTAAGTATCTATAAATATTATAAAAACTAAAATTAGGAGAATACGTGATATTATATATTCTTTCTACATACTCTTTACCCTCTCTATCCTTATAGTACATATTTGGCTTTATATCATAGGTATATAGTTTTTTTATTGGATCATCAATATAGCTAAATTGAGATGTAAAAAATAAATTTTCCTTAGCATTATAAATTAAATCTCTATCTTCTAAATTACCTGCCTTGTTAATATTATATTGAAATAAGTCTTCTGTATCTTCAAATAATAGTGAATAAATTTTTGAAACTTGTATATAATCTTTAACCCAATAAAATAATTGGCTATATCCATCACTTGAACCTGATAATGAAGGTCTTTCTAAAAGCGATTCCTCTTGACTATTCTTACTTAATATTATTTTCCCTAAATCTACATCTATAGAATCTCCATCTTCAAATGTTATCTTTGCCTTACTTAACTTTATTACATTATCTAACTTAATACTTTCCTTTGGTATTTCAAAATCTAAATATACAGTGTGGATGCTATAGTAACCATATTTTTCAACATTAATATTACTATAATTGCTATCATTATACATTTGCATTAATCCTATATTATTATTTTCTCTAGCATAAAAGTTTAATTCTGGAGCCTCTTCAAACACTACAGATATAACATTTTTATTTTCTCCATTATTAGTAATATACTTAAGTTCAATATTAATTCCTGATAAAGAGTACCTATCTTTATACTCATAATAATCTACATCTAAATAATTCTTTAAAAATACAGGACTATCTAATTTTATATAATTTTGAATTAATATAGAAAGCAAAAAGGAAATCAAAATTAATAAACTAGAAATCTTTAAAGCAGTTTTAATATTTTTCATTACATCCACCCTTTTTAAATTTTAATAACAACAATTATTTAGTTAATTCTAAGATAATATAATTTTAGCTTACTTCTATGTTATAGTACAATAAATAATATATATTTTATTTACATCATAAAAGTAAGCTATGATATAATTCTATGCAAATATACAATAAGGAGAGTGTTATATGAATATAAGAAAAATGTCAATGGATGACTATACTAGTGTATATAATCTATGGATAAATACACCTAATATGGGATTAAATAATCTTGATGATTCAAGAGAAGGTATAAGCAGATTTTTAAATAGAAATCCAGATACTTGTTTTATTGCAGAAGAAGAGAATGATATCGTTGGTGTAATACTTGGTGGACATGATGGTCGTAGAGGCTTTATTTATCATGTAACAGTTTTGCTAGAAAAACGTAATAAAGGTATTGCTTCAATTTTATTAGATACTGCCCTAACTTCTTTTAAAAAAGAAGGAATAAACAAAGTTGCTTTAGTAGTATTTGATAAAAATATTTTAGGAAATTCCTTTTGGGAAAAAAAAGGCTTTACTGTTCGTGAAGACTTAATTTATAGAAATAAAGCTCTTACAGAAATAACTAGAATAGATACATAATTCTTCATAATAGCAACCCACAAATATGTGAGTTGCTATTTTTATTTAATTATTATTATATATGGCTTTCAAATTAATAGTTTCAACATCTAATAAATCTCTTATTTTACATAATACAACTGTATACATACTCCATACATACCAATTTTTATATTTTTTGTAAAAACATTAAATATCTATATTGTAATATTTGTCTGACTATGTTAATATATCAATATTATAATTGTTAATTTTACATTAATTTATTAATAAAGTGTTTATTAAATTAACATTTTGTTAGCAATGAATTTAAAGGGGGATTTTTTATGAAAAAGAAATTACTTTCAGGACTTTTAGCATTAATGATGTCTACATCAGTTTTAGTTGGATGTGGAAGTTCTGGATCAGACAGCGAAGTAATTAAAATAGGAGGAATTGGTCCATTAACTGGAAGTGCATCTACTTATGGTAATTCTGCTAAAGAAGGTGCAGATTTATTTATAAAAGAGATTAATGATGCTGGTGGAATAAATGGTAAAAAAATCGAATTGATATTTGAAGATGATGGGGCTACTCCTGATGGAGCAATGCAAGCATTTAATAAATTAGTAGATAAAGATGAAGTATCTGCTATATTAGGAGGAGTTACCTCTGGAGCTACATTAGCTATAGCTAAAAATTCAACAGAAAGACAAATTCCTATGATAACTCCTACAGGAACTGAACCTTCAATTACTAATGAAGGTGGAGAATTTATGTTTAGAGGATGTTTCATCGACTCTT
This sequence comes from Clostridium lamae, assembly GCF_033043255.1. Lineage (NCBI taxonomy): Bacteria > Bacillati > Bacillota > Clostridia > Eubacteriales > Clostridiaceae > Clostridium > Clostridium lamae. The sequence continues at coordinate 3,010 of NZ_JASCQJ010000015.1, forward strand.
TCCAAGGTGACATATTAGCTAAATATACTACAGATAATTTAAATAAGAAGACAGCTGCAGTTTTATACAATGCTGGTTCTGATTACTCAATAGGTATAGCAAAAGCTTACAAAGAAACTTTAGAAAAAAATGGTGGTACTGTTGTTGAATACTTATCTTACAATGATGGAGATACAGATTTCAAAGCACAATTAACTAAGATTAAGGGATCTAATCCTGATGTTATAGTATTACCTGATTATTATAATGTTGTTGGTCTTATAGCTAAACAAGCTAGAGATATTTCTATTACTTCTCAATTCTTAGGCGGAGATGGTTGGGAATCTGAAGAATTAGTTGAAATCGGTGGAGAGGCTGTTAATGGTGCTCTTTATATTAATCACTACTATTCAGGTGATACTTCTGAAATAGTTAAAAACTTTGTTGAGTCTTATAAAAAAGAATACAATAAAGAACCAGATGCCTTTGCAGCTTTAGCTTACGATTCTGCTAGAGTTTTAGTGGAAGCAATTAAAAATGCTGACAGCACAGATGGTACAGCTATTAAAGATGAATTAGCTAAAATAGAGCTAGAAAGTGTTACTGGAAAAATTAGTTTTAATGAAGAAAGATCTGCTATTAAAGGTGCTGCAGTTATCAAATTAGAGGGTGAAAATAAAATTTTAGCTGATAAGTTAAATCCTTAATGCTTTTATATAAGGAGGAGTAATTATGGAATTTATACAACAATTAATAAATGGCTTAGCTTTAGGTAGCGTATATGCCCTCTTAGCATTAGGTTATACAATGGTTTATGGAATAATACAACTTATAAATTTTGCTCATGGTGAAATTTATATGATCGGTGCTTTTGCTGGTTTCTATGCATCAAGTGTTTTGGAATTACCTTTATTACCTACATTATTGATAGCAATGACTGCTTCTGCACTACTTGGTATTTTAATAGAAAAAGTTGCATATAAGCCTTTAAGAAAATCTCCAAGAATAGCATTATTAATTACTGCTATTGGTGTATCATTATTTTTACAAAACATTATGAGTAAATTTGTAGGAACAGCTCCAAAACATTTTCCAGAGCTTATAAACCTTAAACCTATTAACCTTTTAGGGCTACATTTAGATTGGAAAACAATATTCATGTTTGCAGTTTCTGCACTCCTTGTACTTCTCCTTCAATTTATTGTTTATAAAACTAAGGTTGGAAAAGCAATGAGAGCAGCTTCTTATGATATAGAAGCTGCTTCATTAATGGGAATTAACGTAAACAACACCATCTCTCTTACCTTTGCTATTGGATCAGCATTAGCAGGTATTGCTGGTGTTTTAGTTGCAATTTCCTATCCTAGCATAACACCTTACATAGGTGTTATGCCTGGCTTAAAAGCCTTTATTGCAGCAGTACTTGGAGGAATCGGAAGTATACCTGGAGCATTAATTGGTGGTTTATCAATAGGCTTATTAGAAACTTTATCTAAGGCATATATTTCAACTACTTTTTCAGATGCTATTGTATTTGGAATATTAATAATAATACTTCTAATTAAACCTGCTGGTCTATTAGGTAAAAAATCTAATGAGAAAGTGTAGGTGATTGTAATGAAAGATTTTTTTAATAGAAAGAATTTATTAATACTAGGTGCTATTATTTTAGCTTATGTAATTTTATTTAGTCTTACCTCTACTAAAATTATTAAACCTTATTATACTGGAATAATTATTTTAACACTAATCAATGTTATTTTAGCCGTTTCTCTAAATTTAATAGTTGGATTTACTGGACAATTATGTTTAGGACATGCTGGCTTTATGGCAATAGGTGCTTATATATCAGCTATGCTTACTAAAGAAGCAAACATTCCATTTTTTATAGCATTATTAATTGGAGCTATTATTGCAGCTATTTTTGCAGCCTTAATAGGTTATCCAACTCTACGATTAAAAGGTGACTATTTTGCTATTACTACTTTAGCTTTTTGCGAAATAATTAGAGTTGTTATAATGAATATTGAAGCCGTTGGTGGTGCTACAGGACTTAAAAGCATACCAAAAAACACAAGCTTTACCACTGCTTTTGTATTTGCTGTTTTAACTGTTTTAATTATATATAATATCCTTCATTCTTCTCAAGGAAGGGCAATGATTACTGTACGTGAAAATGAAATTGCTGCTGAAGCTATGGGGATAAATACTTTTAAATATAAAATGATGGCATTTATTATAGGAGCATTTTTTGCTGGCTTAGCTGGTTCATTATATGCTCACTATATGGGATATATCCAACCTTCTACTTTTAACTTTGTTAAATCTATAGATTATTTAACTTATGTTGTATTTGGAGGTATGGGATCACTATCTGGTTCAATAATAGCCACTGGAGTATTAACATTCTTACCTGAATTGCTTAGAGGCTTTGCCGAATATAGAATGATTATCTACCCTCTTGCTCTTATTGTTCTTATGATATTTAGACCTGAAGGACTTTTAGGTAATAAAGAGCTATCGTTAAAAATATTCAAAAAATATAAAAAAGGAAAGGAGGTTTAAACTATGTTAGATATTTCAAACTTATCAATTGAATTTGGTGGATTAAAAGCAGTATCAGAATTTAATTTAACTATTGATGAAAAGCAAATCGTTGGTTTAATCGGTCCTAATGGTGCTGGTAAAACTACAGTATTTAATATGTTAACTGGTGTATATACTCCAACTAATGGGAGCATATGTTATCTTGGAGAAAATCTTAATGGTCTTAAACCTTATAATATAACTAAGAAAAAAATAGCTAGAACATTTCAAAATATAAGATTATTTTCTAATCTTACAGTATTAGATAATGTAAAAATAAGTTTTAATTATAGAATAAATTACTCATTATTTGATTCTATTTTAAGAACACCTAAATTTAAAAAAGAAGAGAAAAAAATTGAAGAAGAAAGCTTAAAACTTCTTAAAATATTCTCATTAGATAAAAAAGCTAGTGAAACTGCTAAAAACCTTTCCTATGGAGAACAAAGAAAGCTTGAAATAGTAAGAGCACTTGCAACTAATCCATCTTTACTTTTATTAGATGAACCAGCTGCTGGTATGAATCCTCAAGAAACAGCAGAACTTATGGATTTAATAAATTGGATAAAAGATAAATTTAATATCTCTGTCCTTTTAATTGAACATGATATGAAGTTAGTTATGGGTATTTGTGAAAAAATAGTAGTTCTTGACTATGGTAAGAAAATTGCAGAAGGTACACCTGATGAAATAAAAAACAATCCTAAGGTAATTGAAGCTTATCTTGGAGAGGGGGCTTAGAATATGCTTAAGGTAGACAATATAAACTTATACTATGATGGTATTCATACCCTAAAAGATTTATCTATAGAAGTAAAAAAAGGTGAAATAGTTACTTTAATAGGAGCAAATGGTGCTGGAAAAACATCAACACTAAGAGCTATATCAGGTCTTGAACCTATTAAATCAGGAACCATTACCTATAAAGATGGTAGCTTAAAGAAGGTTCCTTCTCACAAAATAGTTTCTCTTGGTTTATCTCATGTTCCTGAAGGAAGAAAAATATTTGCCAACCTTACAGTAAAAGAAAATTTAGAGTTAGGTGCTTATTTAAAGAAAAATAAAAGTGAAGTTAAATCTGATATGGAAATGGTATTTTCTAAATTTCCAAGATTAAAAGAAAGAAGAAAGCAAATAGCTGGTACTCTTTCTGGTGGTGAACAACAAATGTTAGCCATAGGTCGTGCTTTAATGAATAGACCAGAAATGTTAATTTTAGATGAACCTTCTATGGGACTTGCTCCCTTAGTTGTAAAAGATATATTTGATACTATCGTTGAAATTAATAAATCTGGTACAACAATTTTGCTGGTAGAACAAAATGCTAATATGGCATTATCAATTGCAAATAGAGCTTATGTATTGGAAACAGGAAAAATTGTTTTATCTGGAAAAGCCAGTGATTTGTTAAATGATGAAAGTATTAAAAGCGCTTACCTTGGTGAATAAAAAAGTGGCTATATATGGTTTGCTTATTCCGTCGCTTGCTCCAAGTCAACGCAAACCATATATAGCCACTTCAAAACTAAAGGAAGGAATTTATACTCCTACTATATTTCTAAGCCATTTCTTTTGCTTATATCTTTTATATCCTAAAATAAATTTATATACTTCCTCAATAGATATCATTGCATAAACATAATATATTGGTAAACCAAGTACTATTCCTCCTAAGAATGCAAAAGGTATTCCAACACACCAAACTCCTGTCATATCTAAAAGTAATGATGCTTTTGTATCCCCACCACTTCTTAAAACTCCAACGATATTAACAAAATTAAACATTCTAAAAGGCAAATAGCATATAAAAACAGTTAAACATTTTGTAATATCACTGGCCACATTATTATCTACTGAAAATAAGTTTATCAGAGGTCTTCTTATCAAAATACAGACTATTCCCATAACTACTGTTAGCATTAATTGAATAACAAAGAAGCTTTTCGCATGTTTTTCTGCCTCTTTTAACTTATTTGCTCCTAATTCGTTTCCTAATATTACTGCTGTAGCGGAACTAAGCCCTTGGAATAATACAATACAAATTTGCTCAACATTTTGTGTTATAGTAATTGATGCTACTGCTTCATCTCCCATTCTTCCATAGACTAAGGAATACATAGTCACACCTAGCCCCCATATAAACTCGTTAGCTATAACAGGCGAAACTGTAACAAAATACTTTTTTATAAATTCCTTATTAAAATCAATTAGTTCTTTTAGCTTTGCTGCTGCAGGACCTTTACTTATATATACGACAGATAAAATACATAAACATTCTACTAATCTTGCTATAACTGTTGCAATTGCTGCACCTTCTACCCCTAACCTTGGAGCCCCAAACTTACCATATATCAAAGTATAATTCAGGACCACATTAACTAAAATTGAAATTACACTAATAAAAACTGGAGCTTTAACTTTATTAGTTGATCTTAGAAGAGAAATATAGCAATTAGTAATAGCTGTTAGTGGATAACTAAATGCAACTATCGATAAATAAGCTGCTCCAATAGATATTGTCCCTTCACTTGGTGTAAAAATTCTCATGACATTATTAGGTATAAAAATTCCTGCTAACATAAAAACTATTGAGCCAGCAAGTCCTATAATAAGTGAAACTCCTAGAACTTTTCTAATATTTTTTATATCTCTTTTCCCCCAATATTGCGCTGTTAATATTGAAGATCCACTAACTATTCCAAATAGTAATAATGTAAAAACAAAAAACACCTTATTAGCAAGACCTACTGCTGCTATAGTTCCTTGTCCTAGTGAACCTATCATCATTGTATCTACTAGATTTAAAACTGTATTTAAAAGTAATTGCATAGCAATAGGAATACTAATTGCTATTGTTTTCTTCATAAATTTTTTATCTTCAAATATACTTTTTACGTATGTAATGTTCATAAAGCCTCCTTACATGATTGTTACTTCTTTATTATTTCTACTTTTGTTTCATTATAGGTTACTTGTCCACCAATATCTGATATTCCTGATTCAGTTAAAAAATTTGGATTTCCATGCTTAGCCCACCATCCAACATACATTAAAACAACAAAATCTGCTACCATATTATCAATATTTAGTTTCACAGTTATTTCCCCATTTTTATTTTTTAATATCACTATTTCATCATTAGATAATTTTAATTCTTTAGCCATATTTTCATTTATATACGCAACTGCTATCCCCTCTTTATCCATAATATGTTGACTAGATAAGCTATCTCTTGTATGATTGGTCAATAATGTAAATTCATTATTATAATTATTTTCTTTATACAATTTATCATTAAAGAAAATTTCAAATTTTCCTGAATCAGTTTCAAATTTTTTATCTTCCCAAGCTATTGAATTGTGAATAGTAAAATGATTATTTTTTAAATACTCTATACTAATTTCATCATTATACTTCTTTAAAGGGGCTATTACCTTTGTTATATAATTATATTTATCTACATAAGGATACTTTTTCATATTTAAAATTCTAGCTGCTTCTTTAAAAAATTCATATTCATCCATAAACTTATTCTTAGGTTCTACTGCCTTTTCATTATAAATAATATAAGGGTTTGTCATAGAACTATAAATTAAGTCTTCACTTTCTAATGTACTAGTAGTTGGAATAAACAAATCACATTCTTTAGCAGTATCAGTCATAAACATATCAAAACAAACTTTAAACTCAACTTTAGAAAAAGCGTCTTTTAATTCATTTAAGTTAGCTAACTGATTTAAAAGATTTGATTTAGTAACAACAGCCATTTTTATAGGAACATCAAATTTTCTTAACTTACTTTTTGAATTATTTTCTTTTATATAAATATTCTCATCATCATAATAATCTTTACCTTCCAGAGAATCATTTATAAAATCTGCCATTTCACTTACATAAAAAAATCTATTTTCACAACCTTCTTCACTATTATATGGATCAGAATTAATTACATTAGGATAAACTTTATTAGCATAATTTATACCACCGCCACTAAACCCAATTTGGCCAGTTATAGCTCCTAATATATCTACTAAGCTTATGGTATTACCTCCATTTTTATATTTTTGCATACCATATCCTAATAATATTGTAGAATATTTATTAGTGTATAAATCAACTAATTCTTCTATATCATCTTTACTTACTCCAGAAGCCTCGATTAAATCTTCTAATTTTAAAGTAGCCACATAATTTTTATATTCTTCAAATCCATTTACATAATCGCTAAGATAATTCTTATCATATAAGTCTCTTTCTATTATTACTTTTCCCATAGCAAGTGCTAAAGCGCCATCACCATTAGGCTTTACTCTAACATATTTATCAGCAATTTCAGCTGTCTTTGTGTAAATAGGATCAATAACAACTATTTTACTTCCATTAGCCTTTGCTTTTTTTATACTTTGCATTGTATGTATTGATGTAAAAGCTGGATTTTTCCCCCATACAAATATTGATTTACTATTAAACATATCTTCTAGTGAATGACTTCTTACATCTCCAAAATTTAAAGTTTGTGCTTTTATTCCTGCACTCCAACAGGGTCCACCTTTAGACTTACTTACTCCTCCGAAGAAATTAAAAAATAAATCTCCCATGCTTTTAAGTAATGCTCCATTACCATATTGTTCATAATATAGTATAGATTTTGATGAATATTTTTCTTTATATAGATTTAGCTTTTCAGCCATTAACAATAATGCCTCTTCAAAAGAAATTTCCTTCCATTCTCCATCTACTTTTAACATAGGATTATATACTCTATCTTTATGATGTAATCTATCTAAATGAGCAAGACCTTTTTTACAAACAAAACCTTTTGTAAATGGATGGCTTTTATCCCCTGTTATCTTTAATATTTCATTGTTTTCTACATGTATATTAAATTTACAACAGTCAAAGCAATCTAATGTACAACCATGACTTAATACTTCCATATTTCCCCCTAATATATAACCTTTATAATTATATTCATCTTTTAAATTAATACTATTATATATCTTTTTTATAAATTAAAATAGAAGCTATTTAAAATAGCTTCTATTTTAATATTATATATTAATTATTAAAGCTCTTCACCATTTGATGCTATAACTTTCTTATACCAATCAAAGCTCTTTTTCTTACTTCTCTTTAAAGTTCCATTTCCTTCATTATCTCTATCTACATAAATAAACCCATAACGTTTTTTCATTTCCCCAGTTCCAGCACTTACTAAGTCAATGCATCCCCAAGTTGTATATCCAAGCAAATCAACTCCATCTAATTCAACAGCATCTTTCATAGCTTTTATATGCTCTCTTAGATATTCTATTCTATAATCATCTTCTACATATCCATTTTCATCTGGAGTATCAACAGCTCCTAACCCATTTTCTACTATAAATAATGGTTTTTGATACCTATCGTATAGTGTATTTAAAGTTATTCTAAGTCCAACTGGATCTATTTGCCATCCCCATTCACTTTCTTTTAAATTAGGATTTTTAAGCGATGCAAATATATTTCCTTCTGTTATCTTATTAACTTCTGGGTCTGCACTAACACATCTTGAAGAATAATAGGAGAAGGATATAAAATCTACTGTATGTTTCTTTAATATTTCTTTATCTCCCTCTTCCATCTTAATATTAATATTTTTTCTTTCCATTTCTTTAAGTGCATATGCTGGATACTCACCTCTTGATTGAACATCCACAAAGAAATAGTTTTCTCTATTTCTCTCCATAGCCATTAAAACATCATTTGGATTACATGTATATGGATAAGTATCTCCTGCTGCTAGCATACATCCAACCTTATTATTAGGATCTACTTCATGTGCAATCTTAGTTGCTATAGCACTTGCTACTAACTCATGATGTGCTGCTTGATACTTAACTTGCTCTTTATCTTCTCCTTCTTCAAAGCATATTCCAGCTCCCATAAATGGTGCATGAAGTATCATATTTATTTCATTAAATGTTAACCAATATTTAACTAATCCCTTATATCTATTAAAAATAACATTACATAGATTTTCATAGAAATCTACCATCTTTCTATTTCGCCATGCACCATATTTTTTAATTAAGTTCATTGGACAATCAAAGTGAGTTATTGTTACTAAAGGTTCTATCCCATATTTATGACATTCTTTAAATAAATCTTCATAGAAATTAAGTCCTTCTTCATTTGGAGTTTCATCATCGCCATTTGGGAAAATTCTACTCCAAGCAATTGAACATCTATATGTCTTGAAACCCATTTCAGCAAATAACTTTATATCTTCTTTGAAAGTATGATACATATTAATAGCCTCTTTTGCTGGATAGAAGTGTTCATCATCAAAATCAAACATCTTCATTTCTCCTGCAATAATAGGAAATCTATCTTTCCCTATAGGAACTACATCCACATTAGCAAGACCTCTTCCACCTTCATTATATCCACCTTCGCATTGGTTAGCCGCAGTTGCTCCACCCCATAAAAAGTCTTTTTTAAAACCCATATCTCTTCCTCCCATTATATATTCTTTAATTTTTCCATAAAATATTAGTATATATCTATATACTAATTATTATATAGATATATACTAATATTTTTTCAAAATTTGAAATTTTCTTCTCGCTATTTGACACTAAATTTTGAAAACTGATAGTAGCAACCTGATACTATATTCATAAATGAAAATGCGCTAAACAATCTATTATGGTTAGCGCATTTTTTATTATTTAATCTTAGTTAAAAAATTTATTTATCTACAATTACTTTCCCCTCTGAATCTAGCAATGGTATCATAGTATTATGACCTGCTCCAACGGACATTAAATAATTAACTCCTGTTTCAGTATCAACAATTACATATAGTGGAATTAATGCAACAGTTTGTTCCTCTTTAATAACAAATCTTTTATCTTTTTTATCTTTTCCTAACATATTAATCACCCCCACAAATTCATAGTTCACTTAAATTATTAAATAATATATTAATATACATTTAACTTATACTATATTATCACTATTTACAAATATATTCTACTTATATTTTACAAACTATTTCTTAAGATACAAATAACTCTAAAGCAAGTAACTTTCTATCAAGAGCAATTTTATACATATATAGTAGTTTAATTAAAAAAGTCTAGCGATTATCGCTGAGCTTTAGTTAAAAATAACGTTCTCTTTTAACTCATATTCTGGTTTAGTAATATATTCTAAGTATTTAACATTCCCTTTAAAATTTAAATATGCATCAAATCGTTTTATTAAATATGGAGTTGGCTTCTTCTCTTATCTCTCTTTTTAAGGCATCTATTAGATTTTCACCAATTTCAACCTGTCCACCAGGTACAGTATAAATATTTTTAACTCTATTCTTAACTCAAAGAATTTCATCTTTATCATTTTCAATAATTCCATCTACTGCAACTATATGTGTTGGAAATTGTCTCATACTTAACTCCCCCTAAATTTATAATATATAAAAAAGATATGGAATTACTTATTATTCTATTCATTCCATATCTATAATACTCTATTTGATTAGCTATTCACTTTTTTCTTAGAATGCTGTCCATCCTGCATCTGCAACTATTTCTGCTCCATTAATTAAACTTGAATCATCACTTGCAAGGAATAAAGCTATTGTTGCTATTTCATCTGGAGATCCTGACCTAGGTACGTTTCCCATCCCTAGTCTAACTCTAGAAAATCCAAATGTACTTGGATGACTAATACCTACTCCAATTTCAGAATCTACTCCACCAGGACAAATAACATTACATCTAATACCTTTATCAGCATACATAAAGCCAATATTTTTTGTTAATCCTAACAATGCATATTTAGAAGCAGTATAAGAAGCACCAGCTCTACCACCATTTAATCCGCCTATAGATCCAACATTAATTATAATTCCACCGCCTTGATTTACCATCAAATTTACTGCTTTTCTACAAGCATAAAATGGACCATCTAAATTAATACCCATTACCTTTTCCCATAATTCATCTTCAACTTCACCAACTGGCATCATTTCATCCATAACACCTGCATTATTAACTAAAATATCAATTTTCCCAAAGTTTTCAATAGCTAAATCAATCATTTTTTCATTATCTTCTTTTCTTGAAACATCACCTTGCATTGCAATTATCTTACCTTCATATTCCTTAGCCATTTCAACTATTTCATCTAGTTTTTCCTTTCTTCTTGCAACTACAACAACAGCTGCCCCCTCTTTCGCATATAAAAGAGCAATTGATTTCCCCATTCCTGAACTTGCACCTGTAACTACAGCAACCTTACCACTAAGTTTCATATATACTACCTCCCAAAAAATATATTTATTATTAAGTTAATAAATTATCTATAACTATATAGTTTGTTAATTGTCAAACTATTCTATCTTAAGTTATCTCTATTATTTATAGGAATATATACTAGTTCATACTTTGCTATAATAATAATGTAGTTATTTACAACTTATTTTGTTGAATTACATTTTATTCCAAATACTACTTAAGTATATGTTATCACGACTTTTTTGTCAATATTTTCTATTAATATACATATTAAATACACCCTTATTATTTTTATGATAAAATTATATAAACACTATTGTTTAGGAGGTTATACTATGTTTACCTACTCAAGCTTAGAAAACATACCTATGAATATTTTACACAAATCATTTGTCAAAGCTTTTTCTGATTATGAAGTGAATTTTGATATTCCTCTTTCAAAATTTGAGGATATGTTAATACGAAGAGGATATGATTCTAAAATTTCAATTGGTGCATTTAAGGATAATATCTTAGTTGGATTTATATTTAATGGATTAAGAGTTTGGAATAATAAAAAAACTGCATACGATACTGGTACAGGTGTTATTAAAGAATATAGAAATCAAGGAATAACCACTGCCATGTTCAATAATCTAAGAAAAAAACTCATGAAAAACAATGTTACCCAATATTTACTTGAAGTTATAAAAACTAATACAGTTGCTTTTGAATTATATAAAAAACAAGGATTTAAAGTTATACGAAGCTTTGATTGCTATAAGTTAGATAAATTATCCTATACTGCTAAAAACACATATCTTATTGATAATAAACCTATATTAAGTGACGATGAATGGAATGAATTAAGTAAATTTAATGATATTAAACCATCTTGGCAAAATTCTATTGAATCTATAAAATCAACTCCTACTAATTTTATATTCTCTTTAGTAAAAGATACTGATAAAATTATTGGTTATGGAGTTGTAAATAAAATTACTGGAGATATTCCTCAAATAGCTGTTCATCCGCATTATAGAAAAATGGGAATTGGAAAAAATATAATCTATGATTTATATAAAAATACGCAATCAAATACACTATCACTTCTTAATGTAGATAGCAACTATGAGCCTCTTATAAAAATGCTCTTATCTATTGGATTTACTAATTACGTTGGACAATATGAAATGTTATTAGAATTATAAGTGAGATTTTTTTATTTATATTTTATATGCTATAATATTTAAATGAAATAATTATAGAATGAAAAAATGAAATAATTAAGGTGAAAAATCCTTATCGGATTTTTTTAATAAATATGCTTCGCATAAATATATTTAAAGTTTTGCTTAGCAAAACAACATTAATTCTTTCATTTTTAATTTTTTCATTCTTTCATTAATACATGCGAAAGGAAACAAAAGATGGAAAAATATATTTCGAATGTTACTACACCAAAGGTTAGTATAGCTCCTATGGTAGATAAAACTCACCGACACTTTAGATATTTTTCAAGACTTCTAACTAAAGAAGCTCTTTTATATACAGAAATGGTTACTGCTCAATCTATAATTAATGGAGATAGAGACAAAATATTAGGTTTTAGAAAAGAAGAAGGCCAAGTAGCTCTTCAAATTGCAGCTTCAAACCCAGAAGATGCTTATAAGGCTGTTAGGCTTGCTGAAGAATATAATTATGCTGAAATTAACTTAAATTGCGGTTGTCCTTCAGACAGAGTTTCAGGGAACTTAATGGGAGCTGCCTTAATGTCCTCAAAGGATTTAGTTTATGAAATTCTTTGTGCTATGAAAGAAGCTACTAATAAACCAATAACTATAAAACATAGAATTGGTATAGATGGAACTGGAGTTTTAGAAGATACAAAGAGTAAAATTATAATGAGTGGATATGATGATTTATTAGAATTTTTAGATACTATTTCTAAAGCTAGACCTGACAGATATACTATTCACGCTCGTTCTGCTATTTTAAAAGGCTTAAGTCCAAAAGATAATAGAGAAATTCCACCACTTGATTATGATATGGTTTATAGAATTAAAAAAGAGTTTGATTATTTAAATATAGAAATTAATGGTGGATTTAAAACAATTGAATCAATTAAAGATGCTTTAACAAAAGTTGATGGAGTTATGATAGGAAGATCAGCATACGAAGACTGTTATCTATTAGCTAACTTTTATAAACTATATGATGGCTTTGAAGATAAAAAACCTATTTCTAGAGGTGAGGCTATTAAATCTTATATTCCTTACATAATTGAAGAACTTGAAAAAGGAAATAGTGTTCACTCTTTAGTATCTCCTCTTCATAGCTTATTCCAAGGTGAAAAAGGTAGTAAGAGATATAAACAACTTTTATCTTCTTCAAATGTAAAAAAAGAAACAATACTAGATGTTTTAAATAATATTCTTGAAACAATGCCACAGGATATTTTATGGGACTAGATCTTTAAATTCTATAACTTAGTTTAAAAAATAATATATTTATTATTAAATATAAAGGGGAGTTTTTATGAGTAATTATAAAGAAATTAAACCAGAAAATTTAGACCAAAGTGCATTTAAACTAATAGGCAAGGATTGGATGCTTATCACAGCTGCTAAGGACAATAAGGTAAACACTATGACCGCTTCTTGGGGTGGGCTAGGCATTATGTGGAATAAAAATGTAGCTTATATAGTTGTAAGACCTCAAAGATTTAATAAGGAATTTTTAGATGCTTCTTCTACATTTTCACTTACCTTCTTTGATGAAAGCTATAGAAAAGATTTAAGTTACTTAGGAACAGTTTCTGGCAGAGATGAAGATAAACTTTCTAAAACAAATTTAACAGTTTCTTATGTTGATAGCACTCCAACTTTTGAAGAAGCCAAGCTTACTATAATATGTAAGAAATTATACGCTCAAGAGTTTAAACCAGAATGTTTTATAGATAATGCTATTGAAAAACAATGCTATCCACAAAAAGATTACCATACTCTATATATTGCAGAAGTTGAAAAAATTTTAATAAAACAATAACAAAAGGAGCTGATAAACAGCTCCTTTAAATATATATCTATATATTAATTTAATTTTTCTAAAACAGATTCTCCAATTGTTTCTTTTGACATTTTAACATCAAAATTATCTGCAATTGTTGCTGCTATTGCTGCAAAACTATCAGTAGTTTCTAATACTCCATTCCCTTTCATTGAAGGTGAATAAGCTAAGAAAGGTACATGCTCTCTTGTATGATCTGATCCAGTATATGTTGGGTCATTTCCATGGTCTGCAGTTATAATTAATAAGTCATCTTCTTTAAGTTTTTCTAAAACTTTACCTAAATTAACATCAAACTTTTCTAATTCTTCTGCATATCCTTGTGGATTTCTTCTATGTCCCCATAGTGAATCAAAATCAACTAAGTTTACAAAACATAATCCTTCAAAGTCCTTATCCATTATTTCTAATGTTTGTTCCATTCCATGAACAGAGCTCTTTGACTTATGAGATTCTGTTATACCTTCACCATCAAATATATCATTTATTTTTCCTACAGAAATAACATCATAGTTATTATCTTTTAATTCATTTAATACTGTTCTTCCATATGGTTTTAAAGCATAATCATGTCTATTGCTTGTTCTCTTAAATTCACCTTTTTTATTTCCAACATATGGCCTTGCAATTATTCTTCCCACTTTCCATTCATCTTTTAAAGTAAGTTCTCTTGCAATTTCACAACATCTATATAATTCTTCTAATCCAAATGTTTCTTCATGTCCACATATTTGTAAAACTGAATCTGCTGAAGTATATACTATCATATCTCCAGTCTTCATTTGATGTTCACCAAACTCATCTAATATTTCTGTACCACTGGCACTTTTATTTCCTACTATATTATGACCTGTTCTTTTAGTTAATTCATCTAGTAATTCTTGTGGGAATCCTGTGTCAGTGAAAGTTTGAAATGGCTTAGTAATGTGTAATCCTGCTATTTCCCAGTGACCTGTCATAGTATCCTTACCAGTACTAGCTTCTCTCATTTTCATTTGATATCCTAATGGATTTTCTTGTGCTTTTAAATGTTTTACTGGACGTAAATTAGCAATCCCCATTCTTTCAAGGTTAGGTACATTAAAAGAGTCTACTGAATCTGCTATGTGACCTAGTGTATCAACATTTACATCACCATATTCTTTTGCATCTTCCATCTCTCCAACACCTAATGAATCTATTACAATAGTAAAAATTCTTTTATATTTTTTCATATTATTACTCCTTTCAAATTCACTTAAAGACTACATAAATATATTATTAATTATTTGCTATAATTTAATTATTTAAATTTCATCTTAATTATATTATAACCAATTATAATATATGATATATGCTAAAACTTGTCTTTAACTTGTCTATTATATATATTTATAATACTACAACCCCTAGTATCGGTCAACGTTTTCACCCTTGCATTTTATTGATATCTTACTGAAAAAATTTGATAATTCATTATAGAATTATGTTATAATAAATAAAACAGACTTGTATCAAACTTGTCTATTTATATTGAGAGAGGTTTCATTATGATTAATTCTGATATTATGAAAAAAACAAAAATTTTAAGATACGTTGAAGTATATAATACACTATTTAAAATGATAAAAGAAGAGGATTTTCCTGATAATTATAGACTTCCTTCAGAACCTGATTTAGCTAAAGAATTAGGTGTAAGTAGGACCACTTTGCGTCAAGCATTATCATTATTACAAGACGATGGCTTAATAAAAAACATTCGTGGCAAGGGAAACTTTATAGTTAAAAATCAAAAAAATATGAATATTGGACTTGAACGATTTGGGCATATTATATATAAGTCCTTAGAAAATAAAATAGATTGTGTAGAAATAAACTTTCATATAGAACCTCCATCTGATTATTTTATAGAAATTTTAGGTAAAAAAACTGCTGCTACAGTAAGTATTGATAGATGGTATATGAGTAATGGAAATGCTCTTGCATATACTTTTACCGTTATTCCCATTGAAACTATATCTAATTTTGATATAGATTTAAATGATAATAATAATCTACTTAATTTTATAGAAAATGATATTTACAATAAATGTTCCTGTAGTTCTATAGATGTTAAATTTTCGTCTTCAGGTAAATTTGCAACAAAGAAATACTCTATTTCTTCTGAAAAACAATATTATTTAATTGAAGAATCTATATATAAAGATGATAAATATCCAATTGCTTTTAATAAGCATTACCTACCTTTATTGAATACATCAATTAAAATTCATACATCAAAATAATACTTTTAAGCATATAAAAAAGAATCCTACCGCTTCTAGGATTCTTTTTTTAGGGGTTCGTACTTAATAATGAGAAAAATGATTTAAACCAATTCATCCTTATTAATCAATTGATAATAATTATCAATTTCTTCTTGATATAATCATACCTTGATATTAAATCTATGTCAATATATTATTTTGACAATCCCTTGAATTTTCATAAATTTATATATATTTAAAAATGTTTATTCTAAAATTTAATTAAATTCAATCCTACTACACTACTAAATTCTCTATCTATATCCGCATTTATCTTATTAATTATAATTTCAGATGTTGCACTTATAACTGCCTTGTTTAAATGTCCACCTATACACTTTCCTTCTATATCTGCAAAGGTACCATGTATATGCAAGTACACTTCACCATTCATCCTAGATATATTTCCTGTCAAATTTGTAATTTCAAAATCTTCTTCAAAAGTATTTGAATAGTATTTCTTTTCATCTACTTTAAAGAGGCCAATTACTATGTGATTACTTGCACCAAGCCCTGAAATTGAACCTGCCTTAATATCTTCTTTTTCACAAAGATTTTTAATTGATTCAATAACTTCTTCACCTTTTTCTAACCTTAATACAATCGTTTCACCAAAAACTCTATATTCCATTATCTCAACTCCCTTTATACTAATTATATTTATTTTAATATATCTTAATATTATCATAAAAATATAGATCTGAATAACACATTTAATCATAAGATTAAAATAAAAAAGACGCACATTCACTTAATATGCATCTTAAAAATTATGTTATTACTGTATTATTCAAATGAATTTTTGTTTGAATGAATTCTCGATTTAACTTCATTTGCTATTGCTTCATCTTTAATTTCCTTACGAAGTGCAGTTAAAGCTTTTTCTCTTCTTTCATTTCTTTCTTCTAAATCTGTTACTGTTTTTTGATCATCGGTTTTCTCAATCATATCATTTGCTAAGTTAATATTTTCTATTACATTACTTATATTTTCTTGTATTCTTTCTACATTATCGCTTCTATCATCAGGTTTATTTTTCATTTTAATTCCTCCTATAAATGAACTTACACTTATAGGATGTACACTCAATAATATTTTATACTAAATTACGTAAACAGCACTTACCAAAATACACTAAATTATATTCCTTTTCCCGAGTCTGTAACATCAACTAATTCTATAGGAAAACTTTCAAAAATTTTTTGTTCTAACAGATAGTCATTATTAAATCTTATGGCCCAAGATTTAATAATAGTCAAAGGTAAAGAAAATGGTACTTTCTTATTTTGATATTTTTCTAATGTATCTAAAAAAAATGCTTTTTCTTCCTTACTTAACTCCTTTGAAAAATATCCAAACAAATGTAGTAACATATTTACGTTCCTCATTGGTCTTTGGCTAATAGACAATGCTTTTGATAATACATGTTTATATTCTTTAATTGAATCTTCTATATCTGCTTTTGTAGCAGAACCAACGATTTTCCCTAGTTCTTTCTGCCTTGCTGGGCTATATGCCATTAATAAATACTTATATTGCCTTTGAAATTTAATAAGCTCATTTACACTATTCATTTCTTCAACCTTGCCAAAGTTAAAATTTGCATAAAGGCAAGTTAAAAATTTTTCTCTAATATTATAATTTGTTAATCTACCTTCGTCTTCAATTGCAATTTCTCCAAACTCTTCCATTAGTTTTTGTGCAAAAATCCCACTAGTATTTCTATTTATAATACTACTTTTTCCAATACCATTATATAATTTCACGTCCTTTATACCACAAGATGGAGACCTTCCCTTTAATATAATTCCTTGTATCCTAGACTTATCAATGCTTTTCAAAAAATCATTTGAAAAACTAATCATCTTATCTGTTAAATTTTCTCCTGTTTTAGAACATACTAAATTAATAATATTTTTATCTCCTATTAACCTTAAACTATCTCTTGGAGTAGATAAACCTATTCCTACTTCTGGGCATACTTCAATAACATTTACATAAGATTTTAATCTGCTTATAAAAGGATCTTTTATCATAGCACCATCATACCTACATGGCTCCCCTTCTATACATTTGCTTATCAATATGGTTGGTTTATTAATATCTAACATATATTCACCTCTAAAAACTTATATATCGATAGGTAAATCTTTATTTATTATTTCTCCATAGATAAATATTATTCTTTTATTATTAGGTTGATTTATAATAAAATTTGTAAAAAATAAAGTGCTGTCATATCACAGCACCTTATTTATTTTAAATTACTTTATTCATTTTTATTACTCTTTCACCTAGAAGTACTCTATCAAAAATTTTTTTATAGTTTAATTTCTCATAGAACTTAGTAACAGTCTCATTTTTAGCAAGTAAAGATATTCCTTCAAAATCTTCATTCTTAGCGACCTGTTCTGCATACATCATAAGCATTTTCCCTACTCCTAACCCTCTAGCCTTTTCATCTGTTGCTATATTTGAAATATAAAGATTTCCTCTTCTACATTCTCTAAATACAATATACTTAATTGAATTTATTATATATAATAATTTACCATGTAATCCATCTATCTTATTAATTAGTTTTATATCCGTCTCAATACTTAACTTATCTAATTTATCATAAGGAATTAAAATTATTGCACCTACTATCTTATGATCTGATTCAGCAACAGTTATATAATCTTTGCTATATCTTGATTCCTTAGTTTCTATAAGTTTCTTTATATTATCTAAAGTTTCTTCTTTAGATTCTCCTCCTCATACATAATCAGGATTAACTTCTGTATAATAGATTAATCTTGCTATTTGATTTACATCGTTGATATTCGCTTTTCTAATCTTAATGTTTTTTGTATTCATATTTATAACCTCCCATACAGAAATATTTATCTGTATATGTTAATTATATGAAAATCAAAATATTTATTCATTGATATTTGTACTCTAAAAAATGTATTTTTATGCTATAAATTATTTTCTATATATTTATTATAAAGTACCAAAATACATAAAATATCTATTAACAATTTAATTACTTATTTCCCCTTCAATCTTACCTTTAACCTGAAAACTTCCATCTTTAATATATTTAAATATTAGCCCTATTAAAATTCCTGAAATAGAAGGAACTATCCATGCTAATCCTTCCTTATATAGAGGTAAATATGACAATAGCTTTACTAAACTGTAATTAGCAAATCCAACTTGTCTTATTGCATCAATAATACTTACTAATCCAGTAAATAATATAGTTAATCCATAAACATATTTATTTCCCTTAAATATAAAATCAAACATAGAAAGTACAATAAGCATTATAGCAATTGGATAAATAGCATTTAATATTGGAACGGATATACTAAGTATCTTAGTTAACCCCATATTAGCTATTAGCATACTGAAAACAGTTAAAATTCTTACCCAATTTTCATATGATATTTTCTTTGTTAATGTTGAGAAATATTGACTACATGAAGAAATTAATCCAACACAAGTAGTTAAACATGCTAAAGTAAATATTAGTGCTAGTAATATTGCTCCTGGTTTCCCAAATATATAAGTTGTTATATTAGTTAGTGTTTGAGCACCATTTTCAGCTAAACCAAACCTTCCACCACTTGTAGCACCTAAATGTGCTAACATCGCATATATAATAGCAAGTAATACTCCTGCTATTACCCCTGCTTTTATAGATAGTGAAACTACTTTTTTATCATCTTCTATCCCTTTAGATTTTATAGCTACTGCAATTACTATTCCAAAATTTAATGCTGCTATAGTATCCATTGTTAAATATCCATCTAAAAATCCCTTAAAAAATGAAGATACTTCATATCCATTTGTAGCAATACCATATCCACCTATAGGCTTAATAAAAGACCCAATAACCATAACTAGAATAAGTATTAATAATGCTGGTGTTAATACTTTTCCCATACGGTCTACCAATTTACCAGGTGACATTGATAACCAATATGATATAGCAAAGAATATAAGTGTATATATAAATAAAGCTAATTTAAAAGAAAAATTTTCTGGCAAATATGGTGCAACAGCCATCTCGAAAGGTAGGCTACCAGCTCTAGGAATACCTAATCCAGGTCCAATTGACAAATATATTAATATAGTAAATATTGTTGCAAAAATGGGATTAACTCTTTTAGCTAAATTAGTAAGCCCCCCTGATTTAGCTACAGCTACAACTCCTAATACTGGGAATCCAACAGCTGTAATAAAAAATCCTAATAAAACTATCCAGGTTTTATTTCCAGCTGCTTCTCCCATAGATGGTGGGAAAATTAAGTTTCCTGCTCCAAAAAATAGTGAAAAAAGCATAAGTCCAATGAATAATAAATCTTTCCTTGTTAAGTTTTTCATGTTAAGCCTCCAAATATAATTTTAATATAAAAAACAGAAATAAATTCTTGAAAAATAAAAAAAACCGCCCCTTAATACAAGGGACGGAAATATCCGAGTTACCACCCTAATTCTATAAATATAGTTTATTATATACTATATTTATAGCACTTAGCTAACATATCTAACAATACGCTTATCTTTTAACGGTGAAAGACTCCGTCAATGCTTACTATTATTTCAGCATTGCTTCTCAGAGATGATTTTCAATTATCTTTTGAACATTGGCTTTCAGCATTTACCAACTCTCTGTTGAACAAAATAATAATTTACTTTTTCTCTTCATAGAATTTTATTTCCATTATTTACTTATTTAATAGTACACCGAATTAATATATATGTCAAATTCTATATTTTTTTAACAAATTCAGATTTTAGCTTCATTGCTCCAAATCCATCAATTTTACAATCTATATTATGATCTCCCTCTACTAATCTTATATTTTTAACCTTAGTTCCTTGTTTTAATGGAGCTGAGCTTCCCTTAACCTTAAGATCTTTAATTATAGTAACTGAATCTCCATCTTTCAAAATATTTCCATTAGAATCTTTAACTATTAATTCATCTTCATCTGAAGTGTTTTCAGTATTTAAAGTCCACTCATATGCACATTCTGGACATATTAAAAGGCTTCCATCCTCATAAGTATATTCTGAATTACATTTTGGGCAATTTGGTAAATTCATCATTAATTCATTTCCTCCATTAGTTTAATATTTAAATTCGTACAATTTGTTAATTAAATTATTTTTCTTAACAAAAAAATATATAAGAAAAACTTATATATTTTTATACTATCATAACAACATTATATTTACAATTATTATACTATTTTATTCTTATAAATTACCTTACCTTGTAAACCTACTATTACATCTAAAGTCTTAGTATGTAAGCTTTCATCAAAACTTGCACAAAGACTTGCATCTACAATTAAATTTGCATTTCTATATTGAGATTGAAACATTACGAAATTACTAATTACACAAATATTAGTAACTACTCCTACTATCTCAATTTCATCTATGTCTTCTCCTATATCCTTTGAGATTTTAATCATATCTTCAGGAGATAAACCAAATCCATATTTATCATAACTAAATACATTTTTATTTCCTTCGAATTCATTTAGTCTTCCAAATAACTTATGTCCTTCTGTCCCTTTAATACAATGCACTACAGGTAGATTTTTACCTTCTCTTGTATTTAAATAGTTTTCTTCATGAGTATCATAGGTAAATAAAACTTTATATCCATCTTTCAAATATTGATTTACCTTATTATAAATACCATCTTCTAATGTAACTGCTTTTTCAAAGCCTAAGGCTCCATCAACAAAATCCTTTTGATAATCGATAATAACTAATAACTTTTTCATTATACCCTCCCAAGCTTATCTAAATATCTATATAATATTTCTATTAGATATATTATAATATAAATATTATGAATTTATTAAATTATATTCTATTACTAAGTATAAATATAGCTATTATAAATTTAGGAGGAATAAATTATGAAGATAGAACATATAGCAATGTATGTAAATGATTTAGAAAAAGCTAAGGATTTTTTTGTTAAATACTTCGATGCGAGAAGTAATGATATCTATCACAATGAAAAAACCAATTTTAAATCTTACTTTTTAAGTTTTGAAAACAATACTAGACTAGAAATTATGACCAGACCTAATATGACTGATGTATCTAAAGATTTAGCAAGAACAGGTTTTATACATCTTGCTTTTAGTGTAGGTAGTAAAGAAAAAGTAGATATCCTAACAGAAATATTGAAAAATGATGGCTATGAGGTTATTAGTGGTCCTAGAACAACAGGAGATGGCTATTATGAAAGCTGTATTTTAGGAATAGAAGGAAATCAGATAGAGATAACTGTGTAAATTCTAACGAAATAAAAATTTAAATTTAACTATTTATGTTATATAATATGATCATGATATTTTAAGAGGTGATTAATTTCTATGAATAATACGCTTACTGTGGAGAACATAAAAAAGTTAAGAGAAGAATTAGAATATAGAATGACTGTAAAAAGGGCAGAAATAGCTAAAGAGAAAGCTGTAGCTGCAGCTCATGGTGATAGATCCGAAAATGCGGAATATAAAGAAGCTTGTGCTAACTATAGAGAAAATGATAATAGAATTCAATATTTATTAAATATGATTTCTACGGCTACTATTATAGCAGACGACGAAATAGATAAATCTGTATTAGGAATTAATAGTAAGGCTAGAATTAAGTTTATCGAAGATGATTTTGATGATGTTGTAACTCTAGTTACTGTTATGGATTCTGATCCTGAAAATATGTGTATTAGTATAGAGTCTGATCTTGGATTAGCCTTGAAAGGTAAATCAATTGGAGATATAGTTGAAGTAACAGCTCCTGAAGATAAATATACAGTTGAGATATTAGAAATATTATAATTCATAATAATTTAGGTGAATTCATTTTTTGAATTCACCTTTATATTTATTATTTATATAAACATTATCGTAAATTTTTAATACCTTCTTCTAGTATCTTTAATTGTAATAAAGTTTCTTCATCTTTTATTTTTTTATCTTTATTGTTTATTATGACTTCATATAAATCATCATATACCCTACCATAATCTCCATTTACAGATTTAACTTTTTCCTCATGAATATTTTTTTCATCATCTATATAAGTTAATACTCCATAATGCTCTAATATATCAACTCCAAAATCACTATTAGTTGGCATATAAAACATTTTCAAATGTTCTTCCTGTCTATCCTTACTTTCCTTGATAAAGCATCCTTTTTTACCATATACAATAAAACTAGGCCTTGGTTTTATTCTATAATAACTAGATTTAACTGATACCTTAATAGTTCCATAATATAAATCTAAATCAAAATAATCATTCATTCTACCTGTTCCAAGTAATTGTCTTACATCATAGTGAATGTTATCAGGTCTACCAAAATAGCTTATTACTTGATCTAAAGTATGACATCCATGTCCATATAAAAAAGATTCATATGGTGAAAATTTAAAATTGCCTTCTGGAATTTCTGGTCTAAAATAGTCAAAATGCATCTCTAATTCTAACAAATCGCCAAGTTTTCCTTCTTCAATAACCTTTTGAACCGTTAAGAAGTCACTATCAAATCTTCTATTTTGATAAGCTTGTACAATCAAATTTCTTGATTTTGCTAGATCAAATATTTCCTTAGCTTCATCATAAGTTTCCATAAAAGGCTTTTCCACTAAACAATGTTTATTATTTTCTAAAACTAATTTAGTATAATTATAATGACTATCTTGTCTTGTACAAACTACGATTAATTGTATATCTTTATCATTTAATAATTCATCTAGATTAGACGTATAGTTTACCCCATCTACTCTATCCCAGGCCTCATTCTTAGGGTTTCTTTGATAAATAGTTTTTACCTTTATATTTTTTCTTTGAAGTACAAATGGTAAGTGATATCTATTTGTACTTTTCCCATTCCCTATATATCCTATAGTAAGCATTCTCTTCCTCCTAATTTTTACTTTTATATTATTATATCAAATAGTACATAGAAATAGCAGTTTTCTATAATAAAGCTAATAATTAAGTGTATTATTATAAAAAAAAGTCTGCAATAAAGTATTGCAGACTTTTTATAAGTATTATTATTTTATTGTTTATTCATAGATTCAATTACACCATCAACAAGCGCATCCATATCTACAAGATTATCTTCCTTCATTGAAGATACTAATGAAATCTTGTCATCTAAGATTTCCATTCCCTTCATTCCATCTAGGAATGATTCTATTAACTTACCTGACTTAGTAGCCCATGAACCATTTTCAATAAGAGCAAAAGTTCTATTTTTTAGGTTAAGAGCTTTCATATCTTCTAAGTAATTGTGCATTAATGGATAAATTCCTAAATTATATGTTACTGATGCTAAAACAATATGACTAACTCTAAATGTTTCAGCAATTAATGTAGATACATGAGTATTTGATACATCATACATAACTACATTTGTTATTCCTTTTTCAACAAACTTAGTTGCTAATGCATTCGCTGCTGATTCTGTATTTCCATACATTGATGCATATACTATCATTACAGCCTTGTCTTCTGGCTCATACTTACTCCATTTATCGTGTTTGTCAATAAAATATCCTAAATCTGTACGCCAAACTGGACCATGTAATGGGCATATCATCTTAATATCAAGAGCACTTGCTTTTTTAAGTAATGCTTGCACGTGAGGACCATACTTACCAACTATATTAGTATAGTATCTTCTTGCATCATCAATCCAATCACGTTCAAAATTAACTTCATCATTAAATAACTTGCCATCTAATGCTCCAAAAGAACCAAATGCATCAGCTGAGAAAAGAATTCCATCCTTAGTATCAAAACTAACCATAACTTCTGGCCAATGAACCATAGGCGCAGTTATAAATTTAATTTCATGTTTACCAAATGATTTTGTATCCCCATCTTTAACTTCTATTTCTCTTCCATCTACATTAAAACCAAATTGTCTCATTAACAAGAATGCTTTTTCTGTAGCAATAATTTTTACTTCTGGATAACGTATAATTATTTCTTCAATAGAAGCTGCATGGTCTGGTTCCATATGATTTATTACCAGATAATCTAATTTTCTATCTTTCAAAACAGCTTCAATATTTTCTAAAAATTGCCTAGATATTGCCCAATCTACAGTATCAAATAATACTGTTTTCTTATCCAATAATAAATATGAGTTATATGAAACTCCTCTTGGAATTGGATGAATATTTTCAAATAGAGCTAGACGTTTATCATTGCCGCCTACCCAATAAAGGTCTTCAGTTACCTTTCTTACACAAAACATAAATTAATCCTCCTTTTGACTATGAAAATTTAAACTTTAGCTAAAGATTATGCCTCTATAAAATTAGATTTTTCTTCACCACAATCAGGGCAAATCCATTCTTCTGGTAGGGCTTCAAATAGAGTTTCTGGTACTACTTCATTTTCCTCATCACCTACTGCTGGATCATATAAATATCCACAACCACTACATACATGATACTTCCATGTAGGTGCAGTCTTCTTAGGAACCTGTCTCTTCATCTTCTTCATAGGAGGAGCTTCCTTCTTAGGTTCTCCATTATCTAACGCAGCTGTTAATAATGGCATTATTTCCATCATATCGCCAACTATACCATAATCCGCATTCTTAAAGATTGGCGCATTCGGATTATTATTGATAGCAACAATAGTTGTCGCATCAGTAATTCCTTTTAAATGTTGTCCAGCGCCTGATATACCGCATGCTATATAAAGATTTCCATTAAATTTTTGTCCAGACATTCCAACATAACGATTTAAAGGTAAGTATTTCAATGACTCAGCTACAGGACGTGATGATCCAATAGCAGCACCCACTTGAATCGCTAAAGCTTTTGCTAATTCCATATTTCTTTCTTCTCCAATTCCTTTACCTACACTTACTACACGATCGGCCTTTGATATTGGAGTGTTTATGTCAATTCCCACAGTAAAGTCATATCCATCAGCCTTTAACGCCTCAACAAGCTTGTCTACATTTTCTTTAGCTGTACCTTCCTTAAATATAACCTTCTTACGCGCACCTGTCAATGGGTCAGCCTTCTTCTTAGCCTTCTTATCATTCTTTGGCATCCTTCCAATTATATGTGATGCAATAACTACTCTTTGAATTTCATTAGTTCCTTCATAAATTGTACAAATCTTAGCATCTCTATAAGCTCTTTCAACTTCCATACCTTTTAAGTATCCTGATCCACCAAAGATTTGTAATGCATCATTAACTACTTCTAAGCATATATCTGAAGCATACATTTTAGCCATAGCAGCTTCCATAGCATATGATTCATGATGTTCTTTTAAGTCAGCAGCACTATATACCAATAGTCTTGCAGCTCTTATTTTAGTTGCCATATCTGCTAATTTAAATGAAATACCTTGTTGCTGCGCTATAGGTTTTCCAAATTGAATTCTTTCTTTTGCATATGCTAAAGCGTTTTCATATGCACCTTGTGCTATTCCTAGAGCTTGTGCTGCTATTCCTATACGCCCACCATCTAAAGTTTGCATAGCTATTTTAAACCCTTCGCCTTCTTTTCCTAATAAGTTTTCCTTTGGAACCTTAACATTATTGAAAACTAATTCTGCAGTTGAAGAAGAACGAATACCAAGTTTGTCGTAATGATCACCAAAAGTAAATCCATCCCAACCTTTTTCAACTATAAATGCACTTATACCTTTAACTCCAATGTCTGGGGTAGTAACCGCAAATACAACATATGTATCAGCTTTATCTGCATTAGTTATGAATATCTTATTACCATTTAAAATATAATAATCTCCATCTAAGACAGCTGTTGTTTCTGTTCCGCCTGCATCACTTCCTGCATTAGGTTCTGTTAATCCAAAAGCACCTATTTTTTCACCTTTTGCTAACGGCACTAAATATTTTAGTTTTTGTTCTTCAGTTCCAAATGCAAATATTGGGTAACTTCCTAAAGATACATGTGCTGATAAAATAACTCCAGTTCCACCATCAACTCTTGAAAGTTCTTCTACAGCGATAGCATAACTTATAACATCATTGCCTAAGCCGCCATATTCCTTAGGATAAGGAGTTCCCATAACACCCATTTCACCTATTTTTTTTACAACGTCTGTTGGAAAAATACTTTCCTTGTCCCACAAAAATGCCTGTGGACGTATTTCCGCCTCTGCAAATTCTCTTATTTTTGCACGAAAAGCTTCGTGTTGGTCTGTAGTCTTAAAAAACATAACCTTGCCTCCTTTTTTTTAGTGTTTTGTTTTATAAAAACACATTTGCATTATTGATAAATGCTAAACTTTTTCTGCAAATATTAAAGTATAAATAAAAGATACTTTAACAAACTTCGTATATTTTCTAATAATAATTATTATAAAACTAGTAATATTCATTGTCAATTTTTTCTGAAAATATTTACAATTTCATATTTTTTATATATTCTATTTATTATTATTAGTAAATTTATCCACTCTCTTTTTTTAAAATAACAATATTTCAAATGTTATTTTTTTACTTTCTAAATATATTATGCAAAAAATTTCCTTTTTTATATTTTTTTCTTCAAACGTTATTTTTAGATGCATTTTTATACCCTTCAAGTTTTATAATTAATAAAAAAAAGTTAGGCTAACACCTAACTTTTAAATTGTTAAAAAATATATAAACACTATTATTTGTATGGAGGTTTTCTAATATTATTTATTATCACTAAAAAGACCAGCACCTTTTATTATATCTGCTTCTCTAAATAAACTTAAAACTGCTTCATTATAATCCTCAATCCTCTGAGCCTTTTTTATTCTTTTTATATATTTTTTATTATCAGAAAAAATATATATCATATAGCCCCATAACTCTTTCATTCTATAAATAGCATTTTTATCTTCATTAAAAACTTCCCTATAATTATCTAATATTTCATCATGAAATTCTTTCAATACATTTTTATCTAAAAACGTCTTATCTTTAATTTCATTTAATAATCCAGGATTAGCTAATATGCCTCTTCCTAACATCACTTTCTCTACTTTTGGAAAATCATCTATAAGATTATCATAATCTTTAGATGTAAAAATATCACCATTATAACATACTGGATTAATACTCAAGTTTAAAGCGTCTTTAAATACATCTAAATTTGGTTTATTCCCATAGAAATCTTCTCTAGTTCTAGGATGAATTATTAATTCCTCTACAGGATATTTATTATAAATTTTCATAAGTTCATAAAATTCATCAGGGCTATCTTTTCCTATTCTAGTTTTTATAGAAATTTTCATATCATGAATTTTAAATATTTCATCTAAAAATTTATCAAGCTCTTCCCTTTTCGCTAAAAAACCTGACCCTCTATTTTTTGACACAACTGTTCCAGATGGACACCCTAAATTTAAATTAACTTCATTATATCCTAATTGTTGTAACTTTCTAGACGTGTTTATAAATCCTTCAGAATCATTAGTAAGTATTTGAGGGACAACATTTAGTCCTTTATTATTCTCGGGCAAAACATCTCTTAGTTCTTTAGTTTTAAAACTTTTACTTGTATTAGGAACGATAAAAGGGGTGAAATATTTATCTATATTCTTAAAATACTTATTATAAGAATTTCTATATACATGTCCTGTAATTCCTTCCATTGGTGCTAAATAATATTTCATAAAATATAACTCCTTTTCATTTATACTATAGTGATTATATCAACCTTCCTTTTACTTCTCCATATATTTTACTATAATTATAGAGTTTATTATTTAACTAAGCTTCATTTCATCTTATAAAAAAAATTAGAGTTGCCTACGACAACCCTAATTTTATAGCATATTAACTAAAACCGAAATTTTTTAGACATATCGTTATCTAAAACTTAGGACTTATTTCTGAAGCTTGAATTCTCTTTAAATCCTTTTGTCTTAGTCTCGTTTCTTCCATTATTTTATCCCAAGACTCACCCGCTATCATCATTTCCTTAGCTCTAGAATAAGCTTGATTTCTATTTTCTCTATTCATACTTTCCTCCAATAATTTTTTATAGTTATTTATAATTACTTTTGTAACTCATTTATATTATTGAGAAAAATCTTATTATTTATTACAATATTTTTTATTTTTAATATTATTCTATTTTCAAATATTAGTGAAACAGTAGCTCTACATTTTCAACTTTATATTATAATAGTCCTATATCTTTTCTAAAATATCTATCTTTGAACTGAATTTTTTTGATTGCCCTATATGCATCCTCTCGTGCACTATCAATAGTTTCACCTACTCCAATAACCGAAAGTACTCTTCCACCATCTGTTTTTAAAACTTCATCTTCAATCTTCGCACCAGCTAAAAAAACTTTATTCTTTACTTCTTCATCTATTTTTATTTCATATCCTTTTGTAAAACTTCCCGGATAACCTTTTGAAACTAATACAATATTTACACAAGTACCAGTCTTCCATTTAATTTCTACATTATGTAGTTCTTCTATTAATGATGCTTCTATAAGTTCAAGTAAATCACTTTCCATCAAATTAAGAACAGATTGAGTCTCTGGATCTCCCATTCTTACATTATATTCTAAAAGATATACACCTTTCTTAGTTATCATTAAGCCAAAAAATATAATACCTTTAAAATCAAACCCTTCTTCTTTTATACCAACTAAGGTTCTATTCATAATATTTTCTTCAAATTCTTTTAAAACCTCATTCGTCACATATGGATTTGGTGCTAAAACACCCATCCCTCCGGTGTTCGGACCCTTGCCTCCATCAAAAATTTGTTTATGATCCTTTGCTGAGATAAATGGAATAATATTCTTTCCATCAGTAATTGAAAGAATTGATGCTTCAACTCCTTCTAAAAATTCTTCTATCACTATTTTTTCTCCAGCGCCTTTAAAAATATCATCTATCATAAATGATTTTATTGTATTTATTGCTTCTTCTTTATTTTCACAAATAGAAACACCTTTACCTGCTGCTAATCCATCTGCCTTAATTACTATTGGATAATTACATTCTTCTAAATAATCCAAAGCTTTAGCAGAATCATAAAACACTTCGTATTCAGCAGTTTTAACCCCATATTTTTTCATAAAATCCTTTGAAAAACTCTTACTTCCTTCAAGCTTTGCTGCTCTCTCACTTGGTCCAAAAATCTTAAGTCCTTTAGCGTTAAACTTATCTACTATCCCCTTAGTTAAAGGTTCTTCCGGCCCAACCACTGTTAAATCAATTGAATTATTTAAAGCAAATTCAATAAGTTCATCTATATCATTTATACCTATATTTATATTTTCACATTTAGATTCTATAGCAGTTCCCCCATTGCCAGGAGCTACATATATTTTTTCCACCCTATTATTCTTAGCAAATTTCCAAGCTAATGCATGCTCCCTACCACCAGAACCAATTAATAATATTTTCATCAAATACCCCCCTATAATTAATGAATAATGCGTAATGCATAATGCATAATTAATGATGAAATTCCTAAGGAATTTCTTAAATTTAATAACTCAACTCTGTTGAGTTATTTCCACAATTATCAATTATGCATTATGCATTATTAATTGCACTAATCTTCGATTAGTGCTTGAAGTGTCTTATTCCTGTAAACACCATGGCTATTCCATGCTCATTACACGCATCTATAGATTCTTGGTCTCTAATTGAACCACCCGGCTGAATTATAGCTTTTATTCCGTTCTTCGCACATTCATCTACTACATCTCTAAATGGGAAGAAAGCATCTGATGCTAATACATAAGCCCCCTCACCTCTTTGAAGTGCTTCTTCTGTAGCCCATATTCTATTAACTTGTCCACCACCAATTCCAATTGCTACTCCATCTTTTATTGTAACTATCGCATTAGATTTTACATATTTAACTACCTTCATTCCAAATATTAAATCTTTCATTTCTTCAGCAGTTGGAACTTTTTCAGTAACTACTTTTAAATCATCAATTAATTTATAATCCTCTTCTTGAACTAAAATACCACCATCTACAGTTACCATATACTTTTGAGCTTTTGGTTTATTAGTACATTTTATTACTCTTAAATTCTTTTTACCTCTTAATATTTCTAAAGCATCTTCATCGTAATCTGTTGCTGCTACCACTTCTAAAAATGTTTTAATCATTTCTTCTGCTGTTTCTTTATCTACTTTTCTATTTATCGCAACTATTCCCCCAAATATTGATGTTGGATCTGCATCATGAGCTTTTTTATAAACTTCAAAAGGTGTTTTCCCTATAGCAACTCCACAAGGAGTATTATGTTTAAGGCCACAACAGGAAACTTCTTCAAATTCACATGCAACCTTCCAAGCAATATCTAAATCTTTTATATTATTATAAGATAATTCCTTACCATTCAATATTTCAAAACTGTTCATTGCTCCATCAAATTCATTAGAGCTATAATAAGCTGCACTTTGATGTGGATTCTCTCCATATCTTAAGCTTTGTTTTTTCTTATATGAAATAGAAAGATATTCTGGATATTCTTCATCTTCAAGTAAGAAATTTGATATAGCCGCATCATAAGCACTAATTAAATTAAATACTTTTCCTGCTAATTTCTTTCTTAATTTTACTGAAACATCTCCAGTTTCATCAATTTCCTTCATAACTACTTTATAGTCATCTTTATCAGATATTACAACGACATCTTTAAAGTTTTTAGCAGCTGCTCTAAGCATAGTCGGTCCACCAA
Organism: Clostridium lamae; assembly: GCF_033043255.1. Classification (NCBI taxonomy): domain Bacteria; kingdom Bacillati; phylum Bacillota; class Clostridia; order Eubacteriales; family Clostridiaceae; genus Clostridium; species Clostridium lamae. Next base: position 34,931 of record NZ_JASCQJ010000015.1, read on the forward strand.
TATCAATAAATTCTACTTTTTCATCAAAGCTTAAATCTTCTCTAACCTTTTGGAAGAAAGGATATAAATTTACTATAACCATATCTATTGTTTCTATATTTCGTTCCTTAATTGTCTTCATATGTTCTTCATTGTCTCTTATAGCAAGAATACCAGCATGGATATATGGGTGAAGTGTCTTTACTCTTCCATCTAACATTTCCGGAAAATTAGTAACCTCATTAACTTCTATTACTTTAATGCCATTTTCCTTAAGATGCTTATATGTCCCACCAGTAGATATCACTTCCACTCCTTTTTCTTGCAAAAACTTAGAAAAGTCTAAAATTCCCTCTTTATCGAAAACACTAACTAAAGCCCTCTTTATCATAAAAACCCCTCCTAATTAATGGATAATGCATAATGCGTAATGCGTAATTATTGTTGAAATTCCTTCGGAATTTCTTTCATTTTACATCTATTACTTCTTCACTATTAACTATTAACTTATTCTTGTTTTTCCATTTATAATTTCCACTTTATTTTTGCTTATTAAATCAATTGCCTTAGGCAATAATTTATGTTCTTTTTCTAATACTCTTTTCTGTAATTCTTCTTTTGTATCTTCAAAATATACTGGTACTACTTCTTGAAGAATTATTGCTCCGCCATCAACTTCTTCATTAACAAAGTGCACTGTACATCCTGTAAATTTAACTCCTGAATTTATTACTGCCTCATGTACTTTTAATCCATACATCTTAGGTCCACAAAAACTTGGTATTAATGATGGATGAATATTAATTATTTTATCTTTAAATTCTTTTAATATATCGCCTTGAAGGATTGATAGATAGCCTGCTAAAACTATTAAATCAACTTTCCCCTTAGTTAATTCTAGAATTTTATCGCATGTTTTATTTCCATACTCATATTTAGATATTATATAATTTTTTATCCCCTTAATTTTTGCTCTTTCTAGTGCATATATTCCTTCTCTACTTCCTATAACCATTTCTATTTTACAATTTAATGTTCCATTATCTATAGAATCTATAATTGATTGAAGGTTTGTACCTCCCCCAGATGCAAGTACTGCTATCTTAAACAATAGCCTTCACCTCCAGATGTTATATAGCCTATTTCATAAGCTTTTTCTCCCATTTCAATTAACGCTTTTTTAATGCTATCCACATCTTCTTCATTAACACATAATACAAATCCAATCCCCATATTGAATGTATTATACATATGATTCTTATCAACACCTTTTTCAATTATTTTCTCAAATACTAAAGGTAATGGATAACTATCTTTCTTTATAACCGCTGTTAACCCTTCTTCATTAAACATTCTTGGAATATTTTCAATAAATCCTCCCCCTGTAATGTGAGCCATTCCCTTTATTTCAAATCTTTCTAGTAATTTTAAAATTGGCTTCACATAAATCTTTGTAGGTGTTATCAATGTTTTCCATGCTTCTTTTCCATCTATCTCTTCATTTAAATCTGTAAATAACTTTCTTACTAAAGAGTATCCATTTGAATGTAATCCTGAAGATGCAATTCCAATTAACTTATCTCCCACTTTGATATTTTTTCCATTAATTATCTTATCTTTATCCACTATTCCAACTGCAAATCCAGCCATATCGTATTCTCCAGCTCTATAAAACCCTGGCATTTCTGCTGTCTCCCCACCAATTAAAGCACAATCACCTTGTACGCATCCCTCTGAAACTCCTTTAACTAAATCAGCTGCCACTTCTGCTTCAAGCTTTCCACATGCTATATAATCAAGAAAAAATAATGGCTTAGCCCCATGACATAAAATATCATTAACGCACATAGCTACACAATCTATACCAACGGTATCATATTTTTTAGTTTTAAATGCAATATCAAGTTTTGTTCCTACTCCATCTGTTCCTGATACTAAAACTGGCTTTTTATATCCTTCAGGAAGTTCAACCATCCCTGCAAAACTTCCAAGACCATTCAATACATATTCACTCATGGTCCTACTTGCATATTCTTTTATTAATTTTACTGATCTATATCCCTCTTCTATATTAACTCCTGCTTCTTTATAAGTTATCATTTCACACACTACCTTTCAGAGTTATTTTGCTCCTTCTATTGGAGTTGCTACTGGATAAATACCATTAAAGCATCCAACACAATATCCACAATCCTTTTTGAAGCATCTATACATTCCTTCCATACTTAAATAACTAAGTGTATCTGCTCCTATGGCTTCTCTAATTTCTTCTATAGATTTTTTTGCTCCAATTAATTCACTTCTATATGGAGTATCTATTCCAAAATAACATGGAAATTTTACTATTGGAGAAGCAACTAAAAAATGTACTTCTTTAGCACCTGCTCGTCTTAAGGAATCTACCAAATACTTTGAAGTAGTTCCTCTTACTATAGAATCATCAATTAATATAACTCTTTTACCATCTATATTTACTTTTAATGGGTTTAACTTAACTGCTACAGCTTTTTCTCTAATTTCTTGAGATGGAGTTATGAAGGTTCTTCCTACATATCTATTTTTTATAAAACCTGTGTCATAAGGTACTCCTGATGCTTTTGAATATCCAATAGCTGCTGGTATGCCCGAATCTGGAACAGCTACAACTATATCTGCCTCTATTTTATGTTCTTTATATAATTCTTCACCAGCTCTTACTCTTGAATAATGAACATCAAGCCCATCTATAATAGAGTCTGGTCTAGCAAAATATATATATTCAAAGGCACATGTTTGACATTGAGTATTTTCAGAATACTTATAAGATTTAATTCCATTATTATCTATTATTATAATTTCACCTGGCTCAATATCTCTAACCAACTCTGCCCCTATTGCATCTAATGCGCAACTTTCTGATGATAAAACATATCCATCCTCTATTTTCCCAAGGCATAAAGGTCTTATTCCATGAGGATCTCTAACACCTATAAGTTTATCTTCAGTTAGTATTACCATTGCAAAAGAGCCTCTTACAGCTTGGATAGCATCAAATATCGCTCTCTCTATTCCCTTTTTAGCACCTCTTGCTATTAAAGTAGCTATTACTTCTGAGTCTATAGAAGTTTGAAAAATATGCCCTCCATCTTCTAATAATTCTCTTATTACATCTGCATTTACTAAAGTCCCATTATGAGCCATAGCTATAGACCCAAGCTTCGACTGACTAAGCAGTGGCTGAGCATTTTCAATCCTAGTATCACCACAAGTTGAATACCTAACATGCCCAATCCCAATATTTCCTTTGAGCTTAATTAAATTTTCACTAGTAAAAGCCTCTGTAATAAGTCCCATACCCTTATGAATATCAATTGATTCTCCATTTGAAATTGCTATCCCAGCACTCTCTTGTCCTCTATGTTGTAATGCATATAATCCATAATATATCATAGATGAAACATCAAAAGATTTATTTGAATAAACTCCAAAAACACCACACTCTTCTCTAAATTTATCATTACTAAGATCAAAATCTAATTTAGAGTTCAAAAAAACACCCCCAACTTTAATTAATAATGAATAATGCATAATGGATAATTATTGTTGAAATTCAGCCTTGCTGAATTTCTGAAAATTGAATTTTAATAACTCAGCTATGCTGAGTTATTACCTTAATTATGCATTACGCATTATGCATTATTTCTGTATTCTATTTAATATTTCCACATAAGCATCTTTTACATTTCCAAGGTCTCTTCTAAACCTATCTTTATCTAGTTTTTCCCCTGTAGTTGCATCCCAAAATCTACATGTATCTGGTGATATTTCATCTGCTAATAATACTTCCCCATTATATCTACCAAATTCCAATTTAAAATCTATTAGTCTAATATTTTGTTTAATGAATAATTCCTTTAGTATTTCATTGATCTTAGCAGTAATTTCATAAATTTCATTTAATTCCTCAAATGTAGTTGCACCTATTCCAACTGCATGATAATCATTAATTAATGGATCTCCAAGGGAGTCATCTTTGTATGATAATTCAAACACTGTTGTTTTTAGTTCGTATCCTTCTTCTAATCCTAACCTCTTAGCCATTGAACCAGCCGCTACATTTCTAACTATAACTTCTAATGGAACTATCTCAACTTTCTTACATAATTGTTCTCTATCATTCAATTTTTTAATGAAATGTGTTTTAATTCCCTTTTCATTTAACATTTCAAATATCATTGAAGTTATTGAGTTATTTAACTCACCTTTATCTTCTATTTGTCCTTTTTTCTCACCGTTAAAAGCAGTAGCATCATCTTTATAAAAAACTATAACTTCATCTTCCTTATCTGTAGCATATATTTTCTTTGCTTTTCCTTCATATAACATTTCTAATTTTTTCATTATAACTCTACTCCTTGTCCATTTTCTTCTATAAATTTCTTTTTCATATCTAATCTAAATTGTTTTAATTTTTCTCTTAAAGATTCATCCTTTATAGCAAGCATTTGAACTGCAAGCATGCCAGCGTTATAACTGTTATTTATTCCTACTGTAGCTACTGGAATTGATTTAGGCATTTGAACTATTGAAAATAAAGAATCTACCCCTTCAACAGCCCCATTAATTGGAACACCTATAACTGGCATAGTTGTTTGAGAAGCTATAACACCTGGTAAATGTGCTGCAAGACCTGCTCCTGCAATAACTACTTCACATCCAATTTCTTCTGCTTCTCTTAATGTTTCAGTTAGTTTTTCAGGAACTCTGTGCGCTGATAATATATATGCTTGAAAATCAATATCAAACTCTCTTAAGCAATTTGCAGCTCCCTTCATCACATCAGTATCAGATTTACTTCCAAAGAATATTGCTACTTTCATATAAAAACCACCCTTTTATTAATTATTAATGCATAATTGATAATGCATAATTGTTGAAATAATTCAGGCAAGCTGAATTATGAAAATTTATAAATTTAAGGAATTTAAACATTAATTATTTCATTTCTTCATGCTGATTTCGCTTTATCAAAAATGCTAATCCCTATTTCATTCTTTCATTTCTCTTTTGCGTATGCAAAAGAGAATCTTCATTTTTTCATTTTCCTAAACTCCCCAGGAGTTTATTCCTTAATTATGCATTTTGCATTACGCATTATGCATTATTATAGGTAGCACCTACTCACATTCGTTCTTAGGTGTAAGTTCGGCTAAGCCAAATCATAGATTTGGAGCCTTACTTATAGTAATTCACTCCAGATTTAAATATCTTTTGATCGAAGTTTCCTGGTATATTTTTATAGAGATTGTCTCCTATTCTTTCTGAATGCCCCATCTTACCAAGGACTCTTCCATCTGGACTCGTTATTCCTTCAATTGCTAACATTGAACCATTAGGATTATATGGCATATCCATAGATATATTTCCGTCTAAATCAACATATTGAGTTGCTATTTGTCCATTTGCTTCTAAATTTTTTAGTAACTCTTTTGGTGCTACAAATCTTCCTTCTCCATGAGAAATAGCAATTGAATGTATGTCAGAAACATTCACCTCTCTAAACCATGGTGATTTATTAGATGTAATTCTTGTTCTAATTATTGAACTCATATGTCTATTAATTTCGTTATATGTTAATGTTGCCATATCACCTTCTATATCAACTATTTCTCCATAAGGTACTAATCCTAACTTAATAAGTGCTTGGAAGCCATTGCATATACCTAGCATTAATCCATCTCTATTTTTTAGCAAGTCCATTACAGCATCTTTAATTCTTTCATTTCTAAATACATTTGCTATAAATTTACCTGATCCATCTGGTTCATCACCTGCTGAAAACCCTCCTGGCAACATAATAATTTGACTTTCTCTAATTGATTTTTCCATACTTAAAATAGATTCATGTAAAAGCTCCTTGTTCATATTATTAAAAATTATTTCAGTAACTTCTGCCCCTTCTCTTTTAAAAGCTCTAGCACTATCATATTCACAATTTGTGCCTGGAAATATTGGTATGAAGACTCTTGGTTTAGCTATCTTAATCATTGGTTTCTTTATTTCTTTAGCTTCAAATAAATCTGTTTTAATAATTTCATTTTTCTTTTCAGTTTTTATCTTAAAAACTTTTAATAATTTTTCTTCTAATACTTCTTCTAAAAAGTCTATATTAAAGTTAATATCATATTTATTTAAAATTATAGCCCCATTTTCTATTGTTCTACCTATTACTTTATAAGCGCAACCTTCAAATTCTTTATCTATGTCCACATCTTTTTTTACTTCTAATAATAAGCTTCCATAGTTTAGTCCAAACAATTCTTCTTTATTTAACTCTTCAATTTCTACCCCAATTTTATTTCCTAAAGACATTTTTGTTATTGCTTCTACTAATCCCCCAAATTTTATTGCTGAAGCAGATATAACTTTTTTATCTAAGATTAAATTATTTAGTCTATCTAAGTTTTCTTTAAACTGATTTACCTTTAGTGTCATATCATCATTTTTCTTTGCTATTAATAGCACTAATTTAGAATCTATATTTTTAAACTCTGGAGAAATAATATTTTCTGCCTTTTCAACATCTACTGCAAATGCAACAAGTGATGGTGGAACATCTATCTCTCCAAAGGTTCCTGACATAGAATCTTTCCCTCCAATTGCAGGTATTCCTAAATCCATTTGAGCTTGATAAGCTCCAAGTAAAGCTGCAAATGGTTTTCCCCATTTAGTCTCATTTTTTCCTAATCTCTCAAAATACTCTTGTAATGTAAGTCTAGCCTTTTTATAATTCCCACCCATAGCTGAAAGCTTTGTAATAGCCTCGATAATAGAATAATATGCCATATGATACGGACTCCACATTCCCATTTCTGGATTAAATCCGAATGTCATTAATGTAGCATCTTTACTCTCTCCGTTTAATACTGTAATCTTTGCTGCCATCCCTTCTGCTGGTGTCTTTTGATATTTTCCACCAAAAGGCATAAGTACTGTTCCAGCACCAATTGTTGAATCAAATCTCTCTACTAAACCTTGTTGTGATGCTACATTTAACTTTCTTAATGTATTAATCCACTCTTCTTTTACATTTAACTCTTCCTTAATTAAAAAAGGATATTTTTCTGGAGCTTTTACTTTTACATTTGTAGTCTGCGTTGCTCCATTGGTATCTAAGAATTCTCTTTTTATATCAACTATATTTTGACCTCTCCAAAACATCCTAAGTCTTTCTGACTCTGTGACAACAGCAACCTTTACCGCTTCTAAATTTTCTTTCTTAGCTAACTCTATAAATTTCTTTTCATTTTCTTTATTAATTACTACTGCCATTCTCTCTTGGGATTCAGAAATTGCAATTTCCGTTCCATCTAATCCATCATATTTTTTAGGTACCTTATCTAAATCTATATCTAATCCTCTAGTTAATTCTCCAATTGCTACAGATACTCCACCAGCCCCAAAATCATTACATCTTTTTATCATTCTAGTTACTTCTTTATTCCTAAATAATCTTTGAATTTTTCTTTCTGTTACTGGATTTCCTTTTTGAACTTCTGCGCCACATTCATTTATAGATTCCTCAGTATGTTCCTTAGAAGATCCTGTTGCTCCTCCTAAGCCATCTCTACCAGTTCGTCCACCTAACAAAATTACAACATCCCCTAGCTTAGGCTCTTCTCTAACTACATTTTCTATAGGGGCAGCTGCTATTACTGCACCAATTTCCATTCTTTTTGCAACATAATTTGGATGATAAACTTCAGCAACTTGTCCTGTAGAAAGCCCTATTTGATTTCCATAGGAGCTATATCCATGTGCTGCTCCTAATGTTATAGTTCTTTGAGGAAGTTTTCCCTTCAAAGTTTTTTCAACACTAACTGTTGGATCTGCACATCCAGTAACTCTCATAGCTTGATATACATATGTTCTTCCTGACAAAGGATCTCTAATAGCTCCACCAAGACAGGTAGCTGCTCCTCCAAAAGGTTCAATTTCGGTAGGATGATTATGTGTTTCATTCTTGAACATTACTAAATACTCTTGATTCCCCATATTAGTTTCAATGTTAACCTTTATTGAGCATGCATTAATTTCATCTGATACATCTAAATCGTGTAAAAGTCCTCTTTTTCTCATTTCTTTCATAGTAATAACAGCAATATCCATAAGTGTTTTGTCTTTATCTTTATCTTCATATACAAAATCTCTTGATTTTAAATATGCATTGTAGGACTTCATTATTGGATTTGTATAAATTCCTTCTTCAATACTCACATTTTCTATTGCTGTTGAAAAAGTAGTATGTCTACAGTGATCTGACCAATAAGTATCTATAACCTTTATCTCTGTAATACTTGGATCTCTTTGTTCACTTTTAAAATAATTCCTAATAAGCTTAATATCATCTAAACTCATGGCTAATCCCATTTTTCTATGTAACTCATTTATTTCTTCATCTGTTTTATTAATAAATCCCTTTACAACGCCTACATTTTTGGGTTTAGGCGGTTTAGATGATAATTCTAAATCATTTATACTTACTTCTCTTGAATCAACAGGATTTATATAGTATCTCTTGACTTTTTCAACTTCTTCTTTAGTAATTTCTCCACCTAGAACTATTATTTTTGTCCACTTAACCTCAATCTTTTCACCTGAAGTTAATATTTGGTAACATTCAGAGGCTGAATCCGCTCTTTGATCATACTGCCCTGGTATATACTCAACACCAAAAGCAATTTCATCTTTTTTAATATTAAAGCTATTTTCATATAATATATCCGATGTTTTTTCTGAAAAAATTGTATATATAGCTTTTTTATAATCTTTTTCTTCAACTTCTCCTAATGTATATTTATTAATTATCCTTACTGAATTTAATGAACTTATTTCTAGATTAATTCTAAAATCATCTAGTAAACTTTTCCCTTCTATATCATAACCCTTCTTTTTTTCTACAAATATACATTTCATTGTGAATCTTCACACCTCCAAAGTCATACGATTGAATCCGAACATTATTTTATATTTTAAAATATTCTTTCGTATTTATATCTTAAGATTAACACCTTATCATATCATTGTCAACTTTTGCCTCAATTTTTTTATAATTAAATCTACCTTATCCGAACATTAGACTTTTCATTTAGTATTTTAGTCAGAATCTAACATCCTTTTCATTCCACTTTTAGCTACAAAATTTATTTAATACCTGTCATTTATTTTTATTTTCTAGGAATACTAATAAAGACATTAAAAAGGTGGTGTTATATTATGAAAAGAAACGCAAAAGATAATTTAAAATTAACTTTAGAAGAGCTTTGTAATTGTGAAAATCATTTAAATACTGCCTACTTAAATGCTGAAGAATCTTATAATAGAAATGAGATTCATGAGGCTCTTAAAGCTGTAAGTAGCGCTGTTGATTCTACTCAAGAAGCTTTAAGAAATTATAAAGAGTAAAAGGAGTGTTTTTTATGGGACATAAACCTAATGCTAAAGATGAATTAAAACTAGCACTGACTAGTATTACACATGCTCAAGAACTATTACATGATGCAATTGACACTGTAGAAAAAGATAATAATAAACAATTAATTCAAGATACTTTGGCTAATGTAAATAAGGCTCTAAATGCTACTAGAACCTCAACTTATGGCTATAAATAAAAAAGGAGATAAATATTATATTCCTTATTCCGTCACTTCGTTCCAAGTCACCGTCATATAATATTTATCTCCTTCTATACTGAAGGTAATAATTCCTCATTTCATTCGGAATTATGAAGACTATTCATAGGATAATATTTTTATACCTACTAATTTAGATATGAAATAACTCATATACGTAAATCTCTATAAAATCAAAAAAGACTGTAGGTAACCCTACAGTCTAACTAACTATCTTCTATTGTTTTGAGCTTTTCTAGCTTTTCTACAAGCTGGACATCTTACTGGTTCGTTATCGAATCCTTTTTCTTTGTAGAATTCTTGTTCTCCAACTGTGAACACAAATTCGTTTCCGCAATCTTTACATAATATTTTCTTATCTTCCATTTTTAAACCCTCCATTTTAAAGACTATTATAGTAATATTAATCTCTATAACGGAGAATATCATTATCTATCAAAATCTTTAAACAATTATTTTTTAGTCACATTGACTACGTAAATATAATATCATATTTGCCAAAAGAAATCTACATAAATTTAAATTTATTTTGAATAAAAATAGTGAATTTAGGAATTAAAAAAGCTTACTCACATGGCAATCCTATGTATAATTTCATAAAAAATACCGGCAGCATATACCACCGGCAAAGAAACCTACGTAACCCCTTAAGGTCATCTTTATTTTTGTCAATTTCCTTATTTTATATTCTTAAAACTTATATTTTTTTTATTTTACTTAGAGTCCATTTCTATCCATTAATGATTCCAATAATTCTTTTGATGATCTTGAACGCATATTCATTTGTAATTCAATATCTTCAACTCTTTTTTCCATTTTATTTATGAATTCATCCGTTTCTTCATTTTTATAATCTTTATTATCAAATCTTGTATCTTCTATACTTATTCTGATTATTTCAATAGCTTCTTTTAGCTCTTTATTATAATTTTTTTCAGTTTCTAAAGCCTTATTTCTCATTCCATTATTTAAACTTTTTTCTTCTTTAATATTATATACTAATAAATTATAATCATTTGGTTTTCCTAATAAATAGTATTTTAAATTACCATTCTTATAGAAATTTTCTATTGAATTGGAATGCTGGCTAAAATATATTGTATCATTATCTATTACATCAGTAATTGCTTGAGAATGAAATGCTATATTATTAGGCCTTGAATATTGAACAATATCTCCAGCATATATGCTTGAATAAATATCATCCCATTTTTTTAAAGCATCTTCAATTTTATACTCTCTATATTTATATACTCTTTTCCCTTCCTTACCAAAATGTAAGTTAAATGCATTAGCAGAAGTCCATGTAGAAGTTCTATTGGGTAAATCAGACGAATAGTAAAACCAAGAATTAATGCTTGTAGCATTTTTCTTAGTACCTACAAACTCCATACCTCCAGCTCTTAAAACTTGAGATACAAAATTAGTACAATCTCCACCGTCATTTATATAATTATAATATTTTTTATTAACTGACATAGCCCATTTAATTGCATATTCTCTAGCTAACTCCCTATTATAATTATTACTATTCTTTTTAGCTTCAACTAATATAAACTTATTATAAATACTTGTATTCACTAATACTAATACTATAATTAATACTAATAATAAGGATTTTATTTTTTTATTTTTTATAAAACTTTTCATAATTTATTTCTCCAGATAAATTCATATTCTATTATATCTTTTGAAATAAAAATAAAATTATTACAAATAATTTATTTTAATGAAACCAAAAATACCAAGAAAAATTGCGATTATTAATGATAGGTGTTTCATTATATAGATACATACCCTCTTCTCCCTTTTATAAAAAATAAATATACATATACTATCTTAATTTTAAAAAAAGACTCCTATTAATAGGAGTCTTTAGCTAATTTTATACTTAAGAATAAAATTCATCGTAAATTCTTATTATTAATTTAAAAGTTAAAAACTTAATTATTTCCTTTTAACATTTCTCCGATTGCAGCAATACTTCCAAGTGAAGATAATGTTTCATTTGGTAATATAAGCTTATTAGCAGGATTATTAGCCATTTCTTTAAGAGCTTCAACTTGCTTTAAGGCAATAATTGTTTCGTTAGTACCTGATTCTATAATTGCCTTATTTACCTTCCTTATAGCTTCTGCTTCTGCTATGGATATTTCTTCTATAGCTTTAGCTTTACCTTCTGCTTCAAGTAATTGAGATTCTTTTAAACCTTCAGCTCTTCTAATATTTGCTTGTTTTTCAGCTTCAGCTGCAAGAATCTTAGCTTGCTTTTCCCCTTCAGCCTTTTCTATTTGAGATTGTCTTTGCCCTTCAGCTTCAAGAATCATTGCTCTCTTATTTCTTTCAGCCTTCATTTGCTTTTCCATAGCCTCTTGTATTTCTCCAGGTGGAATAATATTCTTAATTTCAACTGAAAGAATTTTTATACCATATGCATCTGTAACTTCATCTATTATACTTAAAAGATCTTGGTTAATTTTATCTCTACCTGATAAAATTTCATCTAAGGACATATTACCTAAGATATTTCTCATATTAGTTGTTGCTGAATATACTATACCTGATCTAAAATCTTCTATATTATATACTGCATCTTTTGCATTTAAAAGTTTATAGAAAATAACATTATCAACTGATATTTTAACGTTATCCTTAGTAATAACTGATTGTGGTGGAACATCTAATATTTGTTGCTTTGTTGAAACCTTTTTTCTTACAAAGTCTGCAAAAGGAATCATGAAATGCCATCCTGGTTCTAATGTCTTATGATATTGACCAAATCTTTCTACTACATATAAGTATCCTGTATTTACTATCTTTATTGATGATAAAATTGTAACTAGAATAAAAAGTATTATCACTCCCAAAATAACTAATCCAATTATACTATCCATTTAAATTTCCTCCTCTTTCTCTATAATTAATTTTATGCCATCTATTCCTATAATCTTAAAGTTATCTCCAGCTTTAATTTCTGCACCTGTATTTTGTACAGTCCAATAAATTCCGTCAACTTTAACTTTTGCTCTTTTCTCTATATCATCTTCAGCTTTCATAACTCTTCCGATATAGGTTTCCTCCATTAAAGGTGTTCTTTTAACTGATGTTTTAAACTTTTTCTTAGCCCAAGGATATCCAAGTGAAACTGTAATTAAATTTACTACTAAGAAAATAATAACCTGAACACCAAATGATATCCCTAACACTTCTGCTATCATAGCTGCAATTGCTCCTACAGTAAACCAAACAAATAAAAAGCTACTTGTTGCAATATCTATTAGAATTGCTACTGCTGCTATGATAATCCATAAAATTACTATGCCCATATTCCCCCTCCTTTTATATATTTATATTATATCATTTTTAGAAAAAACTTGAAATTCCTTTATTTTATAAATTTATTATATTATATTTTAAAACCTTTTTCAATATTTATTTTATCTTATTATATAGTATTTTAAACCTTATTATTTAGTTTTTTATCTCTTTTCTTCTATTATCATTGATTTTCTATAGTTTTCCTTTTATTATTTAAATAGTAGTTTTGAATTTATTATCTTAAAAGAGTTAAAATATTATTATTACTATTTAGATTGGAGAGATTTTATGAATTTTATAAAAGTTGCTGCTGCATGTCCTATTACTCGTGTAGCAGATATTGAATATAATTTAGAAAATATACTTTTATGCTTAGAGGAAGCATCTAAAAATAAAGCAAAAGCCATAGTTTTCCCAGAATTATGCGTTACTTCATATAGCTGTGGTGATTTATTTATGCAATATAGCCTTTTAGAAAAAGCAAATTTAGCTATTAATAAAATAATTGAAAAAAGTTCTAACTTAGATATGTTAATAGCTGTAGGAGCTCCTCTAAACTTTAAAAATGTATTATTTAATTGTGCCTACATAATATTTAATGGAAAATTACTTGGAATTGTTCCAAAATCATATATTCCAAATTATAGTGAATTTTATGAAAAACGTTGGTTTAGTGAAGGTCTTGGCATAATTGATGAAAAAGTTGATTTTGATTTTCAAAAAGATGTACCTTTTGGAACTAACTTAATCTTTAATTCTTGTAAGTACACATTTGGATTTGAAGTTTGTGAAGATCTTTGGGTTACTATTCCTCCTAGTTCTTATCTTTCACTTTTAGGAGCAAATATTATAGGAAATTTATCTGCTTCTAATGAGCTAGTAAGTAAAAAAGATTATAGAGAATCTTTAATTTCAAATCAAAGTGCTAGATGTATGTCTGCATATATTTACTCTTCAGCTGGAGTTCATGAATCAACCACAGATTTACTATTTAGTGGTCATCTACTTATTGCTGAAAACGGAACAATGCTTAAGGAAAATGAAAGATTCCAAAGAGATAATGAAGTTATTTATTCATATATAGATATATTTAAATTAAATAGTGAAAGACTTAAAAACATAAGTTATAGAGATGCTTCAAGGATTACACCTTTTGATGCCAAAATAATTAACTTTAATTATAACGAAAATACGATAGATAATTTTGATAGATATATAGATAAGCATCCATTTGTGCCTTCTAATGCAAAACAAAGAGAAGAAAGATGCAAAGAAATATTTAGTATTCAAGCTTCTGCACTAGCAAAGAGAATGGAACATACTAATTTGAAAAAAGCTGTTATAGGTATATCTGGTGGACTTGATTCTACCTTAGCACTACTTGTAGTTGTAAAAACCTTTAAACTTTTAGGTATAGATAACAAAAATATCATTACCATTACAATGCCTGGATTTGGAACAACTGATAGAACCTACAATAATGCTTTGACACTATGTAAAGAACTTGGTTGCGATTTAAGAGAAATAAATATAGTAAAAGCGGCATTACAACATTTTGAAGATATAGGTCATGATAAAGATATTCATGATGTTACTTACGAAAATGTTCAAGCAAGAGAAAGAACTCAAATCCTTATGGATATAGCTAATAAGGAAGGTGGACTATTAATTGGTACTGGAGACCTTTCAGAACTTGCTCTTGGATGGTGTACTTATAATGGAGATCATATGAGTATGTATTCTGTTAATCCATCTATTCCAAAAACTTTAGTTAGATACTTAGTTAGATATGTAGCTGAAAAGGAATCAACTAAAGAAGTATCTGAAACATTATTAGATATACTAGATACTCCTGTTAGTCCAGAATTGCTTCCTAAAGATGATAAAGGAGAAATAGCTCAAAAAACAGAAGATATAATTGGTCCTTATGAATTACATGACTTTTTCTTATATCATTTTATTAAACATGGTTCTTCTAAGGAAAGAATTCAATTCTTAGCAGAAGAAGCCTTTAAAAATGACTATAGTAAAGAAGAAATACAAAAATGGTTAGATAAATTTATTTATAGATTCTTTACTCAACAATTTAAGAGAAGTGCATTACCTGATGGTCCAAAGGTTGGTAGTATCTCATTGAGTCCACGTGGTGATTGGCGAATGCCTTCTGATGCTTCATTTAACTCATTTAAATAAAAGAAAGAGATTGTATTTCAAGTAGTTAGTATCATTTCACTGGGAGTTTTTATAATTCTATTTATTCAAAATCCCTAAATTACCATAACTCGTTTCACTCAAACAATGGTAATTCTTAACGGTCTTTTGAAACATAGAATTATAAAACTCCAACAGTTTATGATAATACTACTCTCCATAAAATCTCTTTCTTTTTTATATCAACTGAGTTAAATGTCATCATTATAATTAAATAAGTTATAAAACTCTAATACCTTGTAATAATGAGTACCTTCTCATAATGTGATTTTTTATATCTTTAAATTGAGTTAAATGAAATCTAATTTTTAATAATTAGGTTATTGAAAATCCCTAAATTACCATAACTCGCATTCGCTCAAACAATGGTAATTTTTAATATAATTTATTTAAAGTGAATTTTTGATTTTTCACTAGGTTATCTCTGTACTCAGTTGGGGACATTCCAGTTTGTTTTTTAAATGCTAGAGAAAAATAATTAGTATCTTTATATCCAACTAAAGACGCGATTTCTCTTGTCTTCATACCAGTCGTATTTAATAGTGATTTTGCCTTTTCTGTACGCTTACGTATAATATAACTATTACAACCTTCTCCTGTTATATTCTTGAATAACTTTGAAAAATATGTTGGAGTTAAATAAAGCATTTCTGCAATACTATAAACTGAAATTTCTTCATTTAAGTGTACATTAATATACAATTTAGCCTTTCGTATTATCTCATGACTTGCTCCTATATCTGCTTTGAGAAGATTTAAAATAAAATCTCTTGTTATTTTCACTTCATCATCTATATTACAATTCTGAAGAGATATTAAAAATGAATTAAAGATATTATCTTTAATTTCTATATTCTTACTTATACAAGAAAAATATACTCCACATCCGATATCGAAGCATGTTTTCTTCACTAATGAATTAGATAAATTATAGATTTTAACTATATCTATATAAGCTTGAAAAGTATCCATTACCTTCTCTAAGTTATCTATATTTTCCATTATTGTATTCTTAATTTTTTGTATCTTATTATTAAATAAGTTTAAACCTTTCTCAATATGTTCATCTAAATTAATTGACTTTTCTTTATTTAATAATAAAAATGCATCATTATAAGATATATTAATTTTACTTAAACCCTTTACTATACTCCCGAGTATTATTTTAAGCTTAATATTATACTCATTTTTTAAATACTCACCTAAGCTTTCTATTTTTTCAC
Source organism: Clostridium lamae (assembly GCF_033043255.1). Taxonomy (NCBI): domain Bacteria; kingdom Bacillati; phylum Bacillota; class Clostridia; order Eubacteriales; family Clostridiaceae; genus Clostridium; species Clostridium lamae. The sequence goes on from NZ_JASCQJ010000015.1 coordinate 51,333, forward strand.
TTGCTTTTTTTATGTTATCTCCTAAGAACATGGCAATTACTATATTTTTATTTTTATCTTCAAAGGTTATTCCTTCTTTATTAGAATCAAAAAATTCTATACATGCATTTTTTAATGATAAATTTAATAATTCAAAATGTTGTTTCCACATTGGATTATCATCTATAAATGGGACTACTATTGCAACTTGTACTTTTTCTTCTAAATTACAATATTCTAGTAGTTCTATTCCATTGTCTATCTTTACTTTTTCATAAATAATATTTTGCATAGTTTGTTCAATCTTTAATTGCTCTGCTACTCCCTTTATTCTATTATTTATTTTTTCATTGAAATACTCTTTTCTCTCACCATCTAAATCTTCTATTAATTTAATTATTGTATTTTTTAATTCTATTTCATCTACAGGTTTTAATATATAGTCATCTACTTGCATTTTGCAGCATTTTTGAGCATATTCAAAATTATCATAACCAGTTAAAACTATTATTCTAGTTTTTTCATTTAATGAATTTACCCTTTTCACCAAAGATAATCCATCCATTTCACCCATACAAATATCAGTTATCATAATATCAAACTTTTCTTTTTCCATTAATCTTAATGCTTCAATTCCTGATGATGCCATTTTAACTTCACTTATTTTTAATTCACTAAGCTTAATATATTTACATATTCCATTTCGTATCATCTCTTCATCATCAACAACTAGAGCTTTATACATTATATATTCACCCCTTTGGTAAAACAATATCTACTGTAGTTCCACCATATTTATTTTGCTTATAGACTAACCCATATTCCATGCCAAACATCATTTCTATTCTTTTATTAACATTTTTAATGCCATATCCAATATCTTCATCTAATTTAGATATAGATTTATTTATGTTATTAATTTTCTCTTCATTCATACCAATTCCATTATCAATAACAGATATGACTATCTTATTATTTTCCTCAAATGCACTTATAATAATTTTCCCTTTAGTATTATTTTTGACTCTTATTCCGTGATATATAGAATTTTCAACTAGTGGTTGTAGTGTTATTTTAGGTATTAAAATTCCTCTTATTTTGTTATCAATATCTATTTCTAATTCAATAATATTACTATACCTAGTATTTTGAATAATTAAGTAGTTTTCTATGTTAGATAATTCTTCTGAAATAGTAACTAAATCTCTTCCTTTACTTAAAGATAGGCGATAATAATTTGCAAGTGCTTTTACCATACGTGATACAATTTGATTCCCATCTGATAGTGCCTGCCAATGTATACATTCTAAAGTATTATATAAGAAATGTGGCTGTATTTGTGATTGTAGTTTATTTAGTTCAATTTGCTTAATTTCTTCTTGCTCTTTCTTCACTCTATCCATAAGCATATTAATTTCTTCTATCATAATGTTAAATCCATTTGATAGTTGTTTAAAATCTTCACCTTGCCACTCTTCATTTATTCTGGCATTAAGATTTCCAGTAGATACCTCTTCCATCTTCTTTATAATTAAATCCATTGGTTTATACAGCTTTTTACTAAATTTATAAAAAGCTATTCCTATTATTAAGTTCGTAATTAACACCCATAGAATAATTATCAATATTACATCATTAGTATCTTTTAATAAGGCTTCTTTAGGTATCTCACCAACCATATACCAATCCCAGTCATCAATTTCCTTATATATAACTACCTTGTTATTTACACTTTTTTCGCCATTATCTTCTTTTAAAATATCCTTATATTGACTATTTAATCCAATTAAATCTTTATATTCACTAGATATTATATTTCCATTCTTATATGTTAAATAAGTACTGACTGATAGTTCCTTATCTAGATTAGAATAAAATTCATTAATATGATCTTCACCTATCCCAATTACAAGAATACCTGCATATTTATTAAAAATATATTTTTCATACACCGGTTGATAAATATTTAAAACATGTTTATCTTCATTAAAAACATTTTTTTCTATATTAATATAACAGTTATAAAAATTACTGCTTATAGATTTATTAAATCCTTCTATTATCTTTTCTCTAAAACTATCATTTGTCCATTGTTCACCTACATAAACTATTCCCTTACCATTTAACTTAATTAAACCTATATAATCAATATAGCCATTTGAATCTAAAATATATCTTATTAAACTATAAACCTCACTTGCATCATTATTATATTTAGGAGATGTTTCATCGAAATTTGTAACAAAATCCTTAGCACTACTATCTGAGGAAATTATATTTGATATCTCTATAAAGTTATTTAATGTTATATCTAAATTTTCTGTTATTTTTTCAAATTGTCCTTTAACAAATGCACTTGACTTTTTTGTAATTTCTTTTCCTGCAAGTTGATAAACAGTAAAAATCAATAAAGTATTAGTAACTAAAATCGAGAAAATAAAAAACATAGTTACTTTATAATTAAACTTTTTAGAATATAATTTATTCATAAATTTCATAATTAATTTATTCATATTTTTATCCTCTCTTAGTTATTGATACTATTATCCCTTAACTGCTCCTGCCATCATACCTTTAATTAACTTATCCTTTCCAAATACAAATGCAATTATCATTGGTAACATGGAAATTGTAAGAACAGACATTATCATAGGTACATTCATAGTGTACTGCCCTTGATACTCCCATATGGACAAAGGCAAAGTCCTATTCTGTAATGATTGAGTTAAAGTCAAAGCAAAGCTAAACTCATTCCATATACTAACTCCATTATAAATTGCTAAGGTAGCTAGTCCTGGTTTTATCAAAGGAAAAATTATATAAATAAATATTTTATATTTGCTACATCCATCTATTTCTGCTGCTTCTTCTAACTCCTTAGGAATTTCATTCATAAATGTGACTAAAATAAAAATTGAAATAGGTAAATTAAAAGCTACGTATGGTCCAACTAATGCCCAAATGCTATCATATAAACCTATTTTTGTTGTCATAATAAATATTGGTAATAGTGTTACATGTATAGGAACTGACATTAATGCAACTATTACTGAATAAATCGGCTTTCTAAATTTAAATTTAAATCTTGATAGCGGATATGAAGCACATGCACTTAATACAAGTAAAATCACGAGAGAAACTACTAATACTATTACACTATTTTTAAAATAAACTAGTATATTGCCTTTAAATACTTCAATATAATTATTTAAATATAGACTTTTGGGTAAATCAAAAACACTTCCCATAAGTAATTCAAATTGTTCCTTAAATCCTGCTAATAACATAAAAATAAAGGGAACAATAGTAATTATCAGCCATGATGTTGCTAACAATCCAACAAAACATTTAATTGAAATACTTTTTATAGATATATTCTTTTTCATAGCAATCACAATTCTTCCTCTCTATTTAATATTTTAATTGTAAATAGTGATATTATTGTTATAATGATAAACATCCCTGTTGCAATTGCTGATCCATATCCCATTCTTTGTGATGCAAATGCATTTTTGTACATATATGTTGCCATCAATTCAGAGGCAGATCCCGGTCCCCCTCCTGTCATAACATATATCAAGTCAAAATACTTTAAGGATCCAACCATTGATAATATAATTGCACTTTTTATAGCTGGCCTTAGCAAAGGTAAAGCTACCTTCCAAAAATATTGATTTTTTGTAGCACCATCAATAATTGCTGCTTCATATAACTCTGAAGGAATATTAGTATATGCTGCTAAAAAATAAACCATATAAAAAGGTATAAATTGCCAACATATAGCAACTGTTATGGTTACGAGAGCAGTTTTAGGGTTTCCTAACAAATCTATAGAATTCCCCCCGAAAAACTTCGAAATTCCAGTAATGATTCCAGTATTAGCATCCAATGCATATCTAAATAAATATCCAATAGCAACTGAAGACATTAACATTGGTATAAACCAAATTACTTTAAATACATTTAACTTTTTCCCACCAAAATCTAGGAATGTTGCAAGAAGCATTCCAATTGGTAATTGAACTAATATGGACAACACCATTATTGTTATATTATTTAATAAAGCCTTTCTAAAAATAGTATCATTTAAAAGCTCTTTCCAGTTTTCTAATCCTATAAATAACTTATTTTGACCAATTCCATTCCACTCATAGGTACTCAACCTAATGGAATAGAATATTGGATACACTATAAATACTAGAAGAAATATAAATGCTGGTACTAAAAATATAATTGTTGCCTTTTTCACCTCTAAATCACGTTTTTTAGCTAAGCTAATAGTTTTAATTTGCATGCTATTTCTCTCCTTTATATTAATTTTTAGGCTATTACAAAAACATATTATTTTATCAAATCATTTGCAAAATACAATGTATTTATAATAGCCTTATTACTAATATGATTATTTATTTTTTTCGTTATATGCCTTCATAGCTGCTTGTAATTCTTTATTAGCTTCTTCTGGTGTCTTTGTTAATCCAAATACTTCTTGTGAAGTTGACTTATGAACTTCTGCAACTTCTGCTGGTAAATATTGATCATACCATAATTGAACCCCTGCTGATTTTTGTACTTCATCAAAAATCTTTTGAGTTAATGGATCTTCAGGTTTAAAATCTTTAAATACTCCAATTCTTCCTAAATCCTTACGATCTTGTACCGCTTCATCATCTAGTAAAGCTTGAATAACTTTAAATGCGCCTTCTTTATCTTTACAATTTTGTGATACTGAATATAAGTTATCACCAATTATTCCTGCCATAATTGTTTGATCAGCTTTTGATTCTTCTACAGCTGGGAAAGCAAAAAATCCTAGTTTATCTTTAAATTCTGGATTTTCTCCTAAAACAGTAGATGTAAACCATGAACCCATTAATTCCATACCTGCTTCACCCTTATATAATAGCTGTCTAGCTTGTCCACTGTCATCATCCATTCCATTAAATCCATTATTAAAGTATCCCTTATTAACCCATTCTTGAATCTTATTACCAGTAAATTCAAATGCTTCATTCTCAAAAGTTCCTTTTCCTGAAACAGCATCTGCAAAAGGTTCTAATCCACCATATCTAGTTGCTAAGTACATATAATACATGGAGCCTGTCCATTTAGTTGCATTAGCTAGTGCAAAAGGAGTTACTCCATTTTCCTTTAACTTATCACATATAGCTTCTAGATCACTTAATGTCTTAGGTTCTTCTAATCCATACTTTTGGAAAATTTCTTTATTATAGTAGAATCCTGCTACTGATACTCCTTCAACTGGAACTGCATATATCTTTCCGTTAACAGAACATTGCTCGATAGCTGCATTAAGGAATTTATCTTTATAGTTGTCCTTATTCATATACTCAGTTAAATCTGCAACTAAATTAGAATCCACATAATCTATTAATGTTGCTCCACCCCAGTTAATAAATATATCTGGAATTTGATTAGAACTCATAGCCATAGCTAACTTTTGTTTGTAAGAATCATTGCTCATATCAACTATTTCTACTTCATATTGAGGATTTTCTTTAGTAAATCTATCTACAGCACGATGTATAACATTTTTAGCTTCTGCAGTTTGGATTTGCCATAATGTAAGTTTTGTTTTTTCAGTTTCTCCCCCGCCTGTTGTTGAATCTCCAGGCTTATTGCATCCCACCATTAAGGTTGAAACAATAAAAAGACTTGCTACAGCGGATAGCATTTTCTTTAAATTTTTATTCATTTACAAATACCCCCATAAACTTATAATTTATTCTACTTACATATATTAACATTATAAACTTTATATAGAAATTTAAAATTCTATCTTTTATATATAATTTTTTATGTTTTTGTAAACATTTACTGATGGGGTATATTTATAAAATTAAAATTTATTACTTTTATACTTTTAATTTTTTTCTATATTGCAGTGGTGTCTTTCCTTTAAGTTGCACAAATTTATTAATAAAATAATCTGTGTTATTATAACCAACTAATTCTGCAATTTTATATATCTTTTCATCACTATTAATAAGTAACTCTTCCGCTCTATCCACTCTATAAGAATTTAAATAATCTTTAAATGACATATTATACTGTTTTTTAAATACTTGTCCTAAATAAGCACTATTAATGTAATACTTCTCTCCCAAGGACTTTAAACTTAACTTTTCCATATAATGTTCCGATATTTCTTTATCTATATGATGTAAAATCCCTTGAGAATTACTTTGTCTAATTTGAGCCAAATAATTTGAGAACTCTAAAGAAAACTTCTTTAGATGCTTAGAACTTCCTCTACTTATATGTTCTTTGAATATTCCTAGGCTTATATCTTGTACTATTTTTTGCTGATCCACATTTTCATCTATATTTTTAGCTATAATTATAAGATTACATAATAAGTAATTAATGTTTATTGTTATTATTTCTAAATCTATGAAATTATTTTTAAAACCACTATAAAAATTATCAACGCATTCTATTATTCTTACCCTATTATTTTCATCAATTGCTTTAATTAAATCGTCCATATATTTTATCTCAATTGAATAGCTTTTGTTATTATTTATTATGTCATCATAATAGGATATATTATGATCTATTGAAAAGTTAGAAAACATCCTTGCAATAATAGATGATTTATATGATATTTCAAGTTCCTCTAAACTAAAAACTTCTTGACCTATATAAATAAGAAAGTCATATTTATACCCTTCTCTTATATGATTGATTAGTTGTGATATATATTCTTTTTCGCTAATATTTTTTTCTCTCGATAACCTTTTTTCATAGATAAAACCTATATCATAGCAATCCTTTTCATTAATTACATCAAATACAACATTATAGTAATCATTACCTAACCAATCTAATATTCTTTTATAAAGCTTATGTTGCCCTAGTCTTTTTTCCTCATGTGATAGATTTAAATATTTATTATCATTATAGTTAACTTCTATATTTATATATCTAAGTTTACTTTGAGGATTAAATCTATTCTTTATATAATTTAAACTTTTCTTATCATATAACCCTAAAATTAATTCACTTAAATACTTATCATAAACAAGCTTATCATTATTTTGCCTTTCTTCTTTTTCAATAAGTGTATTCTTATATCTCTGTTGTATTTTTAGTAAAGAAGTAATAAGTTCCTCTCTTTGTATTGGCTTTAATATATAATCTTGAACATTGTATTTTATTGCTTTTCTAGCATATTCAAATTCACTAAATCCACTTAATACTATAAAATTTATTTCTCTATTAGTAATTTTAATTATACTTTCTATAAGCTCAAGACCATCCATTTTAGGCATTCTTATATCTGTTATTACTAAATCTATTTCTTTTTCTTTTATTTTTTCTATAGCATTTAATCCATTTTCACATTCATCCACAATTTTGTATCCATATTTTTCCCAATCAATTAAAACCTTTAGTCCCTGTCTTATAAAAGGTTCATCATCTACTATTAAAGTTTTAATCATAAATTCTCTCTCCTTTTTAATTCTTCTATAGATATTTTTATTGTAATGTCTGTTCCCTCATTTTCCTCACTATCTATCTCAAAATGTACATTATTATTAAAATACATTTTCACTCTCAAATATGCATTAAAAATACCTATACTCTTTTCCTCACTTAATGAATCAAAGCTTGAATTTTCTATACGCCTTCTTATTCTTTCTAATAAGTGCCTTGATATTCCATTTCCAGTATCAGAAATCTCTATATATAAATACTCATCATCACTAAAAACAGAAACACTTATACCTGCATTATACGGTATTTTCTCTATTCCATGAACACATGAATTTTCAACGAATGTTAATACTGATAATTTTGGAATCTTATATTTCTTACACTCATCCTTAATATAAAAATTATAAGATAACTTTTCTCCAAATCTATATCTTTGAATATTAATATAATTATTTACAAAGGCCATTTCTTCTTCAATAGTTATATTATCTTCTCCCCAATTTATTGTTTTCCTAAGTAACATGGAAAGCTTTTCTATTATTTCTGCTGTTTCATCTTCATTTTTAATAAGACTTCTCATTCTTATAGTTTCTAGAGTATTAAACATAAAATGAGGATTTATTTGGCTTTGCAATGCTTTAAGCTCTGCTTGCTTTTTTGCTAATTGAAGTATTTTTTTCTCTGCATCTTCTTTAAAAACTACTTCTATTAATTGTTTAATTTTTAAAACCATTAAATTATAACTTTTTATTAAGCTACCAATCTCATCATTGCCTTCAACGGTTTCTATTATATAAAACTCTTCATTTTCTACTTTATTTAAATGAGTACTTATTATTCTAATTCTATTTATTAATGATTTTGATATTAAACTTATTATTATAGTTGGAAATAATAAGTTAAATATAATCAAACTAGCAAAAAGTCCACCTGAATTTTTCAAATCTAAAAATGTCTTCTCATATTCCTCAGTAAATATAATATCCCATTCATTCTTAGATTCATATAAATTTAACTTTTGCTTAATTAAAATTTGGTCTTCATCTATTATATCTATATTTTTAAAGTCTTCTTTAGGAGAATAAATACCTTTGTTTGATAATAATATTAAATCCTTATTAACTATATATAACGTTTCTTCCATTTGCTCATTTACTATATTACTTAATAAAGCTTCATAGTTTATATCTATCTTTACAATCTTTTCATTACCATCTTTAAAATAATTAATCTTTCTTACAATACTTATAGTTCTAGATGGAAAAGCATCCGCATATAATTTTCTACTTTCATCATATTCAACTGTAATAGTTGTACTTTCATTATTTTCGTAAAACTGCTTGTACCAATCTCTATTCCTAACTTCTGGAGTTAGTTTAAATATATTAGCGCTATTAATTATACTATCATTATCCACATAAACATTTATACTAGATATGTGTTGTGGATTATAATAATCTTTTAGTACAGTATTTCTTAAAAGTTTAAAATAATTATCATAATATTCAACAGGTGTATTGTAATTAGTCGATATTATACTATTTAAATCTTCATCTGAATTTATATGGTTACTAAGCATAATACATTCTTCTATAACTCCATTTAAATTATAAGTTACTCTGTCAATTACATGATCTATATTAATTCTCTTTTCCTTTTTTTCATTGCTTTTAACTGTATATGACATTATAAAATTACTTACAATCATAGGAATCAATACACAAACAACATATATCATTAATAATTTAGATTTAATACTAGTATTATTTAATACACCTTTTATTTTCATATATTTACCCTTACCTCTAATAAATTTAGAAATTAAAACTTATCCTCAGTCGTAAACGGTGATGCAGGTAACCCTTCTTTATTATATAGATTTATATTTTCAAGACCATTTTTCCATGCATACCTAACATTTTTCGGAGCTTTAACTTCCCTACTCCATACCTCTATATGATCTCCTTTTATTTCAGCTTCAGCTTCATAATATCTGTTGTCTTCTCCACATATCATAAAATTATTTAAATCACCTTGGATGCCTAATAATTCACTCTCACAACTCTCAAAGTATATATTTATTTTATCGTTATTTTTTTTCATTTCTTTATATAGCGGACCATTACATACTATATCTTCTCCATAATACTTATTAATTGCTAATAAAGCTAATCTTCTTCCTACCTCTTTTTTATTAAATGGATGTAGTTCATTATTTTCTCCAATATCTATTGTTACAGCCATGCCAGTATTACTATTTTTTAAAGATCTTCTTTGCGCTTCTCTTAATCTTGCCCAATCATCACCATTCTTAATTTGTGATGGCTCTGCGTAATTAGCAAGCTGTACATATAAGAAAGGAAAATCTCCTATATCCCAATTGTTACGCCATTCTTTTAGTAGAGTTTTAAATAGCTCTTCATAATCATCTGGATGCCACGTATTAGATTCTCCTTGATACCATATTGCACCAGCTATTGCGTAGTCTTTTAATGGATAAATGACTGTATTATACAATCCTGTAGGCATATATTGGAAAAATGTTCTATCAAAATTACTATTCATTTTACATCCTATCTTGTATTTCCATGCCCCAGATAATTCAATTTCTTCATTATCAAATACTAATTTATATATTTTATCTTTTATAAAGCCTCCAATACCAGTATTGCTTATAACTCTTACTGATATAACATTTTTTCCTTCTTTTAATATCCCTCTATTAACTGAATAATTTCTAGGAGGATATCTGTATTCCGTTTTCCCAACAAATTCTCCATTTATATAAACTTCATCAGCATCTATGATAGTTCCTAAATAAAGTTTGGCTTCATTATTTAATATGCTTTTAGGCAAATAAATTTCTTTTCTAAACCATACTGCTCCATCTACTTTATCTAAAGCTGTATCTCTCCACATACCTGGTATAACAATATCATTCCAACTTGAATCATCTAAATCTTCAGCACTCCACTTATCTAACCCTTCATCTTTTAAGTTCATTTCTTTATACCAATTATTTATCCTATCATCATCTTCTTTTTGTTTAGTAATCACATACTGGGCATCTTCACAACTTGCAATTAATTCATCAAATCTATTAAAGCTCTTTAAACTTTCTTTGCTCATCCAAGCTTCTATAGGCGTCCCTCCAACTGCTGTTGATATTAATCCTATAGGAACTTTATATCTATCATATAATTCTTTTGCAAAAAAATATCCAACAGCAGTGAAATCTAATATTGTCTCTGGATTTACTGACTTCCAACCCCCATATTGTAATTCATTTTGTGGACCTTCAAAACTATAATTTTGACTAGCCAAAAATTGTCTTATATTATCATTTGAATATCCTGAAATCTGATTTGCATATAATTCTTTAACTCTTTCTATAGATAGTTCCATATTTGATTGTCCACTACATATCCAAACATCACCAATCAAAATATCTTTAATCCTAAGTTCTTTATCCGACTTTATTAACATTTCATATGGTCCACCAGCTTGCAAATTATGTAATTTAACCTGCCATTCACCATTATTATCTGAATAAGTTTCATAAGTTTCATTCAGGAATTCAACTATTATTTTTTTATTCTTCTGTGCTTTTCCATATATCTTGGTTTTACTTCCTCTCTGAATAACCATTCCATCACTTAGAATACTAGATAAACTTAAATTACTCATAGCTATAGCTCCTCTCAAAAGTTAAATATTACTATATTCAAACCATAAAAAATCAGCATAATTTTCACTTTCCTGCTTATTGCTTGTTGCATACATTCCAACTGTACATCCAACAAATCCACCTGCTACTTCTGTACTTAAATAACTACTATCTATTTCTTCCGCTAATAAACAATAATTAATTCCATTATCACTATAATAAAAATCTAATTTCTTATTTCTACTTATTATTTTTAAAAATACTCTTTCACAATCTATATTTGTTTGTCTAACTAACTTATATTCTCCATTATAACATTTAACAACCTTCAATGTCTTGTTATTGTTTTCCATAGAACACTCATAGGTCAGATTATAAAGATTATTCTGAATTATAGCCAGTCCTGCACTTTCATACTCATTCTTAGGATTAAATTCCATCATTGTTGAAACTAAATAATTATCGTCCTCTTGCCTTACCCCTATATAAGCTGGATTATCTAAGTCCTTTAAAGTAACCTCTTTTAAATATAACCTTAAAGCATCTTTTCTTTTAGTTAATGAGTAAAGATTTTCACTTGGATTTCTTAAGAGTAAGAATCTATTATCAAGTCTATCTCCATAAAAATGATAGCAATTTTCTTTTATTTCTTTTTTATATTCACTAGTATTTATCTCTTGAGATAATTGCAGTATGCCTTTTCCTTTATTTATTACTGGCCATCCATTTTCCCAATCAACCTTTGCTAAGAAAGTTTCTCTTCCAGTATTGCAATAGCCTTCATATTGCCTACTAGCAAGCATAACTACAAACCATTCATCATCACTAGTTTTAACTAAATCTCCATGACCTACATGCTTTATTTCATATTCTTCACCTAAATGTCTATGAGTAATTATTGGATTCTTTGGATTATTTATATACTCCCCATAAATAGACTTGCTTCGTGCAATAGTGATGCAATGATCTGGACCAGTTCCTCCCTCTGCTATCATTAAATAATAATATCCATCCTTTTTATAAAGATGTGGTCCCTCTGGCCAAATTACATTTTTCATAGAACCATTCCAAACATCATGACTTTCGCCTATTAACTTCATATTAACTAAATCTATTTCTTGAATCCAAATATACCAATCCCCGTTATATTTTACGCCGTTTCTATTAGGTCTTGTTCCGATATAATATGCTCTACCATCATCATCAAAAAATAAGCTTGGATCAATTCCTTCTGCCCCTTCAATTCTATAAGGATCAGACCATGGTCCTTCAGGGCTCTTAGCTGTTAATATAATATTACCATCATGAGGTATATTAGTGGTTATAAGATAATAAATCCCATTATTATAACGAATTGTAGGCGCATAAATTCCTTGTGAATGTTCTATTTTATCTAAATTTATTTGATTTTCTCTGTCTATAACATTTCCTATTTGTGTCCAATTAGCTAAATCCTTGCTATGAAATATTGGAACTCCAGGGAAATACGCAAATGTAGAATTAACAAGATAAAAATCCTCTCCTACTGAACATATAGATGGATCAGGATAAAATCCCTTTAATATTGGATTTTTCATTAGCATTGCCATTATATCAACCTCACTTTTATATATTACCAAATTCTATAATTACCGCTTAAAGCTAAAAATGAAAATAAATATAAACAATTATCGTAATATCTTCGTTCTCCCTTTCTTAAAGGTGTATTCCAAAAAATATCTATGCATTCTTTTTTATATTTACCTTTAGCTGCTAAAGATGCCATTGCATTTGTTGCAATAATTGCAACTGGGTGAAGTGCTTTTTCATCTATTATAGTCCCATCTATTTCATAAACTAAATCTGCTTTTCCTTTCACTGTTTCACAAAAAAACTTTTGTATTTTATCTGCACATTCACTTTCCCATTCAGATGCTTTAAACCACTCGTAATCTAGCCCTAAATTAGCTGCGACTCTATATGAATCACTATAATATCTTTCTCTATTATCTCTTTTAAAGGGTTCACCATTATAATGAGCATATTCTGGTGCTAAACCAGTAATAGGGTGACATGCCTTTTTCAAGTATTCCCTACTATTCTTTGCTGCTTCCTTCCAAAATTCTTTATCTTCTTCATAGCACCAAAGAGAAAATACCTCATAAAAATGAGGTAAATGGTATGATGGATCAGTAAAATTACATCCTGGCACAAATTTTATCAATTTATTTTTTGGTTCCCACATAGGAAATCCATCATTATTTTCGCCTTTATGAATACATGTATGCAATAAATCCTTTGCTTCTTTTGAGTAATTATATATTCCTTCGCCATCACCCCATCTATGAGATGCAAAGAATAGAGCTAATGAAAAATACTCTTCTCCGTCAGGTGCTGGACCATCTGAATATTTAACTCCTTCTGGACTCACTGACCATGCAAAGTATCCTGAATTTATACCTTCTTCAAGATACATATATTTTTTAGAAAAATTCCATAATGAATCGAATTCTTTTTTCATATTCCTCTGAACACACATCATCATAGCATATGACATACCTTCTGTTCGTGCATCGTTATTTCCAGTATCTATAAAACATGCTGTGTTTTCATCTACAATATGATAAAATTTTTCTTCTTCATCATAAAAAATAGTTTCATAAATCTTATCTAATTTTTCTTCAATATCCTTTAAAGAATATCCATATTCTAAAAATAAATTTGTATATTCATTTTTAATAATCATTATTCCTTTACCCCTCCAATAGTTAAACCAGATACAAAGTATTTTTGTAAAAATGGATATAAACATACTATTGGGAAAGCTGTTACTATTGTTATAGCTGCACGAATAGATGTTGGAGTTACTATATTACCTGCATTTTTAACCATTTCAGCTGTTCCTGCGCCACCGCCTTGTTGAGTTGTTGATGATAATAACTTCATTAACTCATATTGCAACGTTGTCAGCTTAGGATTCCCTTGAGCATATAACATTGCATCAAACCAAGAATTCCATTGTGCAACAGCAATAAATAGAGCTACAGTTGCTAGAACTGGCATACATAATGGAAGTATAATTTTCATAAAAATTCTGAACTCACCGGCTCCATCAATTTTTGCAGATTCTATTAAACTTTCAGGTAAGCCATTTATATATGTTCTAATTACTATCATATTAAACGCACTAACTAAACCCGGTAAAATATAAACTAAAAAATTATTTAATAATCCTAATTCTTTTACTAAAATATAATTTGGAATCATTCCACCATTAACGTACATAGTTAATACATAAATAAATGCTATTTGTTTTTTAAATACAAAATCTTTTCTACTTAAAATATAAGCTAACATTGCTGTTAAAAATACTTGTACAACAGTTGCAATTACTGTTCTTGAAACTGAAATAAATGCTGCTTGCATTAAGTTTGGATTTCTAAATACAGTTTGATAATTTTTTAATGTAAACATTCTTGGCCATAGATATACACCACCTCTAACTGAGTCTATTCCATCATTAAAGGATATGGCTAGAGTATTTAATATAGGATATAAAGTTACGATTACAAACAAAATCATAAATATTGTTAAAACTATATTGAAAACTATATCGCCTTTAGTTTTTCTTTTTAAATTTATATTTAACATAAATCCTCCCCCTTAGAATAATCTTTCTTCACCCATTGATTTTGCAAATTTATTAGCTAAGAATATTAAAACTATACTTATTACACTTTTAAATATACCAGCTGCTGTAGCTAAAGAATAATTTCCTAAACTTATTCCATATTTTAAAACAAATATATCTATAGTTTGTGATACTTCTTGAATTAAGCCATTTCCTAGTAAATATTGAACTTCAAATCCAGCATTTAATATATTTCCTATATTTATTAATAATAATATGAAAATTGTAGGCTTTATTCCTGGTAATGTAATATGCCATATTTTATGAAATCTACCTGCTCCGTCTATTTCTGCTGCTTCATATAAATCTGGATTTATTGCTGTAATTGCTGCTAAGTAAATAATACTTCCCCAGCCAACTTCCTTCCATACATTAGCTAATCCTACTATACCCCAGAAGTACTTAGGATCTGCAAAGAAATTAATTGGTTTTTCTATTACATTAAACCACACTAATAATTGATTTATTATACCAGTTTCAGTAGATAATACTTCTGCAACAATTCCTGTTACAATTATCCAAGATAGAAAATGTGGTAAATATGATACTGTTTGTACAAACTTTTTAGCTAGCATATTTTTTACTTCGTTTAATAATAACGCAAAACCTATTGAGCATACAAAGCTTAATACTAAAGTTATAATGCTCATTGCTAAAGTATTTCTTACTACATTAAAAAAAGTAGGATCAGAAAATAAAAATTTAAATTGATTTAAACCAACCCATGTTTGTTCAAAAAAACCTTTGGCTGGTTTGAAATTTTGAAATGCCATAATCCATCCAATAAGAGGAGCATAGCAAAATATTATTACATATATTAGAAATGGAATTGACATTAATACTAAAGGCTTTTGCTTCTTTATTTTATTCCACAATTCTTTTTTTTGTTTTTTTTCTACTTTTAAAGTTGGTTTTTTAAGTTCTAATTGCATCCAAAATTCTCCTTCTCATTATTCTTAATTTTAAATAAGGGGGAAGCTTTGTTAAACTTCCCCTATTTTTTATTTATTAAATAATTCTGCTCTTCTCTTAGCTTCCTTAGTTAAAGCTTCTTCATAAGCTTTAACATCTGCTTGAGTAGTTAATGTAGTTTGATATTCATTCCAAGTTGATTCGAAATCACTTGTACCAGACATAACTACCTTTGGAAGCCATTGTTTCTTTACTTCATCCATTTTTTGCATTGCTATTCCAGCTGGTGTTTCTGCTGTTAAACTTCCAGTGAAGGAGTAAATTGGGAACCAAGGATGGTTCTTTTCAGGAGGTTCTGGCAAGAAGTCTGTGAACTTTTCGAATCCATACTTATCCAATATATTTTTATCTACAGCACTTAAAGAATCATAGAATTCTTTTGGTTGTTCTTCTGGTAATACTGCATTATTATCTATACTTTCTAATAATCCTCTAAATTGAGGCATGTAAGTATACATACATAAGTTTTCATTAACCCAATCTTGATTTTTAGCATTTGCTCTTTGTTCTTCTGTTCTGTAGAATGATCCATCTTCTGCTACCTTATAATCTACGTCTTTTTCTCCCCAATATCTTAATGCCATAACTTCGTCATCTAATAAATCATTGATAGCTTGTAAAGCACCTTCGACATCTTCACAACTTACTGATATACCAAGTCCACCACCTGCATTTATTGCTGGTCTATTTCTATAATTAGATGTTACATTTGGATCTATAGTTAAACCTAGTGGTACCCAAGTTCTTTCATCTAATCCTTGTTGTACTAATGACTGTTCAGCTGTTAGGAATTGCCATCCTTGATCTACCATTCCTAAAACTCTACCTGTTGAAAGCTTAGAGATATATTGGTCATAAGATGCTGTAAATGTTTCTGGATCTACAATACCTTTATTATACATCTCATTAAGTTTTTCAAAATATTGCTTTGCTTCTGGTATAGAGTCATAACTCTTTGCAGTAATTGTTTTTGGATCTATAACTGCTTTACCATCGTTAGGATATCCAGCTAAGAATTGTGGAGGATTTTCTAAACAGAAATATCTCCAGTCATCTGATAAAATTTCAAATCCTATTGTAGGTTGTCCATTTATTTCTGGGAATGCTTCTTTATACTTTTGAATTAAATCAAAATATTCATCAAGAGTCTTGATTGTTGGATAGTTTGCCCACTCTAGCACTGCTTTTTGAATCCAGAAAGCTTCATCATTATGCTTAGTGTGCATTTCCTTTCCTCTTATATTACCAAATTGAGGTATATAATAAATATGTCCATCTTCTTTTCTTACTTTATCCCAATCACTTTCTGACCATAAATTTTT
This sequence comes from Clostridium lamae, assembly GCF_033043255.1. Classification (NCBI taxonomy): domain Bacteria; kingdom Bacillati; phylum Bacillota; class Clostridia; order Eubacteriales; family Clostridiaceae; genus Clostridium; species Clostridium lamae. Next base: position 68,404 of record NZ_JASCQJ010000015.1, read on the forward strand.
AAGATTAGGATATTTGTCTATATATTCATCTAAAGCTATTAAAGCTCCTGCGTCAACTAAAGCTTGTGTTCCATCTCCACCATCTATGAAGTCAGGATATTCTCCACCAGCTATCATTACTCCTATTCTTTCCTTTGCTGTTTGACCTGTAAGCCATGTTTCAGTAATTTTAGCTCCTATTTTTTCTGCTATAACATTTTTAAGCCTATTATTGTCAGGAACTTCTTTACCTGCTACTGCAAAGAAAGCAGTAAATTCCTTTATTCCATCGTCGTTGACATTTGAACCAGTTTCAGAACTTTTAGAGCATCCACTAAGAATGCTTAATGATACAATTGAAGTTAAAATCAAACTCAATAACCTTTTTTTTCTCATTATAAAAACCCTCTCACTCTGTTTTCGTTTACATATACGCTGCGCAAGTAATTTGTAGATTTAAATCTATTAATTAAATATTAACATCTTCCCATAAAATTACAACCTTTAAAATTATAGTAAAAAATACTATAAATTATAGGTCAATATATTTTTCTATTTTTCTCATCACTTATTCCTGAAATTCTATAAAAATAGGTATTTACTCTATCCTTCCATTCTCTAGCATTTTCTAGTTGCTCATTAGCCTTCATTTTAAGATGACTATATATATCCTCATCTATAATTTCTTTTATTTTATCTAATCTATCTATAAATTCTACTACTAAATCATATCCTTCGAAATGCGAATCATAAATATGTTGAATAACCGTTTTGCCACTTTTTAATTTATGATTATATTTAACATGATGGAAAAACAATAATAATTCGTCAGGACACGTACTCATATCTTCATATACTTCTTTTAGTGGTGATTTATATTGTTCTATATATCTTGTCCCACTACTAATACTCCTATCTATCCCTATCCCCTCACACGTTGCCCTATTATATGTTCCCCATGGAGAATATTCATATCCATCAATATCTGGGCCATAGTGGTGTCCAGGTGAAACCATCCATCCAATTCCTAAGGGAGCTGTATAATCCTCATATGCTCTCCATGAATTTAATAAGATAAATTTTATATTACTCATAACTTTTTCTTCTTTTCCTAATGTAAGAGTAACCCACTCATCTACTATTTCTTCACTAGTTATTTTACTATTCCATATTAATCTTCCATATCCATAAAGATTAGCTTGTGCTAAAAAATTTCCTGTCCAATTCAAATCACTTCCAATATTAGAAATCGCAGCTACTCCCCTTATTCTGTCTTTAACCATTGAATTTTCAGTATTTGAATAAGTATTAAACTCTAAAATTTCTTTCCACCAAGGAACTAGGAAGCATATATCTCTTTGTTGCCCTGTATATTCTTGAGTTATCTGTAGTTCTAGTATTTTATTTGTGTTATTCATTGCTCCAAATAAAGGTGATATCGGTTCTCTAACCTGAAAATCCATAGGTCCATTTTTAATTTGTAGATATACATTATCTACAAATTCTCCATCTAATGGATTGAAACATTCATATGCTGCTTTAGCCCTATCAATTGAATAATCACGCCAATCTTGTTTACAATTATAAACAAAACATCTCCATATCAATATTCCTCCATATGGCTTTAAAGCTCTTGCTAACATATTTGCTCCATCAGCATGATTTCTTCCATAAGTAAATGGGCCAGGTCTTCCTTCTGAATCAGCCTTTACCATAAATCCACCTAAGTTATCTATATTATCATAAACATAATTAACTCTTTTTTCCCACCATTTAATTACTTCTTCATCTAATGGATCTGCGGTATTAAGTTCTTTTAAAGTAATAGGAGCTGCAAAATTAATACTAAGATATACTTTTACTCCCCACTTACTCATAATATCATTAATTGTTTTTATCATATCTATCTTCTTATCTATAAAATAAGTTTCTTCCTTATGGACATTAGTATTATTAACCACTATTCCATTTATCCCTATAGATGCAAGTAACCTAGCATAATCATTGATTCTATTTAAATCTTCTGAAAGCCTATATTCATCATTAAAGGCTTCACGTATTAAATCACTACTAGCTGGGATTCCTATAACTTTCATTATTTCCTTAATTTTATTATTATTTCTTACACTTTCAAAAAATATAGAACTACCAGCAAACCCCCTTTCAACTGTTCCATCTATATTGTCCCACTGATTTATAAGCCTTAATTCATTTTCTGGATTTTCTATAATTGGTTCTTCAGTAATTTCCTTATTTTCCTCTAACAATCTTAACAAATGAAAAACCCCATATAAAACTCCATTTATATCGTATCCTGTAACACTTATATAACTCTTATTTTCATCTAAAAAATTTCTTCTAATTTCATAACCATTTTTTCTTAATGTTCTTAGAGCTTTAACTTGAATTTTTATATATTTATCAACATTTACATCTTTTTCTTCTTTATAAATATTTTGGGTTATACTTTTTTCAATATAAGCTTTCTCTAATGCTCTTTTAAGCTCTAACAAAATATTATTTATAATATCATTTGATTGCAAAGAAACTAATATATTTTTTAGATATTCTTTATATCTAGAATTTTTAACTTCTCTATAATCTAGCCAGCATAAATACATAGGATTAGTCTTATCTAACATTTAAATCTCCTTTCTTAAATAAATAGTTAATAACAAGATTTTACCATTTACCAATTTTATAAACAACAATACAGATTATATGAAAAAATACAAATAATTTTATTGTTTATATTATATATCTCTATACCCAAATAAAAATATCGCAGTATTTATAAAAATCTGCGATATTCTTATTATTTAACATATTTAAGTTAGTTCTATATCTACTTCATATTTTTCTTTATCTTCTTCATTTATATTAATTGAAAGCAATGGCTTTTTATATAACAGTATAGTAATTACCATTATTCCTGAAGAAATTAAGAATATATTAGATGCACTTATTTTGTCAAAAAGATATCCATATATAATATTACTTATTGGCATTGCAATCATGCATCCTGTTCCCATAACCGTTGATACTCTGCCCATAAACTCCAATGGTACAATATATTGAAAATTAGCATTTATAAGTGTATTTGCAATACCTAAATAAAGAAAAATAACAAGGGTAATTAATAACATTAATAAATATAAATAAATAATACTATTTTCTATTTCTACAAAAGACTTTAATGCTACAATTGCATAACCTGAAAGTGATATTGAAACTATTAATAAACTTCTATATAAATTTTTACCTATTGAATTTTTCTTAGAAAGCCATCCTATAAAAAATGTGGCCACTATCATTCCTATGACCCCGAAAGATTCTACCATTCCATATTGAAAATCAGAAACCTTTAAAATGATTTTACTAATATAGGTGATTCCTACAGAAAATGATCCAAATGCAAAATTTACAATTACTGCTAAACTGACTATATTTATAATATCTTTTCTTTTTACTATAAATCTTATTCCTTCTTTAAATTCACCTATAAAACTATTAATAGAAAGCTTTTCTTCTTTTTTAATATTCCTAGGAATAACTAAAAATACTTCTGAAAGAGCTGATAAGAAAAATGTAATAGAATTTATTATAAAAACTCCTCTTAACCCTAAATCCCCATAAGTTACTGCGGCAATAGCTGGTGATATAACACTTCCTATAGACATAATTAAAGAATTTAAAGCGTTAGCTTCTACTAAATCTTCTCTTTTTGTAATGGTAGGTATTATAGTTTGTAAAGCAGGACTATCAATAGTTGATATTATAGATAGTATTATTACTAATACATAAATATTTGTTAATGTCATTTCACCAGTAACAAAATATATAATTGCAAAAATACTAACAACAAACCCACTTATTAAATCTAATACTATTAATATATTTTTCCTATAAAATCTATCTACAATAACACCTGCAAACGGACCTAAAATAAGCTGTGGAATAAGTGCAATTGCAAGGATAGATGCAAATTTAGTAGCAGAGCCAGTTGTATTTAATACAAATAGTGATAAAGCAAAACTCTGCATATTAGAACCAATTAATGATGTAATTTTCCCAAACATTAAAAGTGAAAAGTTCTTTTCTTTTAAGAGCTTAAATTTCATAGTTAAATTTTACGCATCCGCATGCGTATCCCCCTTTTTTTATTACTTTTTATACTTTTATTAATACATAAGTTCCATCACTAGCTCTTACTTCAATTAGTGTCAATCCTTTGTAAGCTTTTAATTCTTTTATTGCATATATAATAAAATCCATATCTATATAGTTCATTACATCTTGTATATCTTTATTAGAATTATTATATTTACTATGCGTTTTATTTATAAATTTTGTAAGTCTTATTCCACTAGTCAAAATAAATGTAGGTATATATAACTTTAGATTTATATCCTTTGACTTTATTATAATTTTCATAAACGCTACCTATTCAATAATGACTCTAACAACGTCCCCGTTACTTGAATCCACTGTAACTATCTCTCCAAGCATTTCGTTGTCTAATGCAGCAATTATCGATTCACTTAACACTTCAAAATCAATACCTTCCATATCTACATTTTTAATTGGTAGCTTTCCAGTTCCTTTAAGCACTGCTGTTATAACAGCTATAGGTAAGTTGACTCTTACATTATCACCCTCTGCAGAATCAACTAATACTCTAAGCATTCTTTTATCATAATTCTTACCTACAACTACTAAGTCTTTTTCTTCTTTCTTGTACATTGCATCAATTAGTTCTGCACTTTTTTCAACATTGAGTTTTCCTTCTGATAGCATGGTTAATACCTTTATTAAATCCTCTCTCATTTCCATTACCTCCATATATTTATTATTCTTTCATTCTTTCTATAGCCTCTTGAGGAGAAATTTCTCCTTTTTCTAATGCCTCTATAACATCACTAGTCGATGATTTTAAAGGTTTAGGATTATTTTTATATCCTAATGATTTAATTACTTCATCTAGCTTAGCTCTAACTGTTGGATATGAAATTCCTAGTTCCTTTTCTACATCTTTGATGTTTCCTCTACACATAATAAAGACTTCTATAAACTTAAGTTCGTCCTTAGATAAGTAATCAAATTTAGAAAACTCAAATTCATTCTCAATGACAGTCTTGCATGACGAGCATTTCAATCTTGTAGCCTTCATTTTTTTGTTACACACTGGACAAGAAGTTATCACTTTATACATACTAATCTCCCTCCTGTTAAATATATACTATTCTTACTATATCTATTTGTCAACAAAAACATTAATATTAGTTATATAATTATTAATTTTATTAATTTTATCCTTTAAACAAATTAATTTTATTTATTAGTAAGTTAATTTTTCTAATTGATTATTATTAAAACACTTGATTTTATTATTATTTACATTAATAAAGAGACTTAGTTTAACCTAAGCCTCTTATTAATTCAAAACTATTCCTTGACAACCTCGCTTGTTTTTATAAAAATTCTTCACTTCACATTTTTCTTTTTTTATTGGTTCTGTTTTAAACTGATTTTGATAATGGAAAGTATAAAAGTGGATAAATTTTGATTTGGAAGATTTCAATATCGTTATTGTTTTGATAGCCAATCTAGATAGTCTTCTGGCAATCTATTCATTTTTTGTGTTTTGGAAAGTATTTCATCATATTCTAACTTTTTAAATCCATTAGAAGAAATTTCACTTTCATAGCCCCCATTTTTATCATAGTAAATAATTTGTATTCCTGTAAAATTATAATCTTCACCCATGAGATTTATAAATTTATCAGCAATAGTTGCACACATTTTTTGGCTCTCTTCTTCTGATATATCTTCCGTATTATAAACCCCTAAAAGATACAGTCTTTGAGATTTCAATGAATAATCATCTGCATTAAGTTCTGTCCAAATATAAATTCCAGAAGGGAAACTCAGATTTTCTGAGAATTCTCCTTTAATTTTACTATATTGTTTACTTCCTACTAAATTTAATTCTCTTGAAACTTTTTCATCAAAAATTGTATTGTTTTTCAGTCTATAACTAAGACTTCCCCTAAAAGATTGATATTTAGCATTATACCAATCATGTTTTGTTTCAACCTTTTGAGAACTCCCCTTTTGTATAGTAGCATACTCACTTAGTTTTTTTTCTGCAATAATATTTCCTATAATAGGTAAATAACCAGTTGAATACATTAAATAGGATAGAATACCAAGTATTGATATTAATATACATAGTTTAATTATACGCTTTCTCTTTCTTATCTTTATTTTTATTCCCCTCACCCCTTTATTACAAATACACAATATAATACAATCACTTAATAATATATTTATTTACTTCTATAAATTAATTCGTAATAGATTAAGAGTGTGTACCAACTAAATTTATCCATTCTCAATTATTTTAAGTATAACTTATTAATTTTATCTCAAATTATACTTTTTTACTATTCTTTACTTTTAAAATTTATTGTGCCTAAATATAACAAAGATGGAGATAGTAGGCTCATTAACATATATCCTAAAACATTTGGTAGTTGCAATAAATGAATTAATGGTAGAAATCCATAATTAAAAATTATAAGAAACAGTAAAGGCACTTGTGAACCTTCAACTACATTTTGAGAACCAGAATTCATCATTAAAAAGCCACATAAAGCAAAAATTAAATTTATTGATAGAATAATACCAATTGAAATCCATATTGTCTTTCTTGATAAATCTTTTAAAAATTTTCTACATAAAAAAATATATAGAAATGCTACAATCAAACTTCCACTTGCATTAACAACACTCCTTATGAAATTATCAGTTAATAACTCTCCAATCATCCATATGATATTTACAATAATAAATGATAATATAAGTACAACTATATGAATCAATATTGGTTTTAAAAAATTAGTTTTTCTCATATTCATTCTCCCCTTTATAATTAATTCTTATTTTTATACAATTGCATAATAATATATACTCTTACTATATACTTATTCTTATATACTTCCGTAACAAATATAAATAATATACCCTGATTGAAAAAATCAATAAATATCAATCTTTAAATAAAACAGCGTC
>NZ_JASCQJ010000016.1:0-73891 GCF_033043255.1 Clostridium lamae
ATATAAAACTAAGTGATAGTATAAAAAATAAATGATAATAGAAATAAAAAAATCATTTATACTTAAAAGGATATAGAAATTAAAAATTATCTAGAGTATAAATTTTCTAGCTTATTTTTATTTAGAAAAGTTATAAATAGTTTATTCTATGAATAACTTTCACTTTCATAATTCCTAATGAAATGAGGAATTATTACCTTCAGTTTAGGAGGAGATAAATATTATATGACGGTGACTTGGAACGCAGTGACGGAACAAGGAATATAATATTTATCTCCTTTGCTTTAAGATTAATTTAAGGTAAAGATGATATTATTTACTCAATTAAATAATAGGAGGATTTTTTATGAGTAAAAAGATTATAGCGATTCTTTCTATAATGTCTATTTTAATAGGGGTTACAGGTTGTACAAATAAATCGGCTACAACTAATGATAATACTGTATCAAGTGATTATGCAGAAAATATAGATACTACTATTTCTTTAGGAGATACTATTTCAGTTGATGGAAATGGAGCCACAGTTGAAAATAATAAAGTTATAATAAGCTCTGCTGGAACATATGGTATATCAGGAACCTTAAAGGATGGACAAATAATAGTTGATGCAGGTGATGAGGATAATGTTAAATTAGTTTTAAATGGTGCTAATATATTCAGTTCAAAGAGTGCGCCTATATATGTTAAGAATTCTAAAAATGCATACTTAGTTTTAGCAGATGGTAGTGAAAATATTGTTACAGATGGAGAAAATTATGTTTTTGAAGATGAAACTAATGATGAACCAAATGCAACAATTTTTAGTAATGATGATTTGTTTATAAGTGGTAATGGTAAGCTAACTGTTAATTCTAATTATAATAATGCAATAGCAAGTGATGATGACTTAGAAATCGGTGATGCCAATATAGATATAATTTCTGTAGCAGATGGACTAAGAGGTAAGGATTCCATTACAATTTCTAGTGGTAATATTAATATAAATGCTACAGGAGATGGGATGAAATCTAACAATACAGAAGATACTTCAAAGGGTTATGTATTAATTAAGGATGGAACTATTAGTATAACTTCAGGAGAAGATGGAATTCAAGCTGAAACAAGTGCCACTATAACTGGAGGAGACTTAACTATAAACACTGGTGGTGGTAGTGAAAATGGCAGTCAATCTAGTTCTTGGGGTAACTTTGGAAATGGAATGTTTGGAGGAAATACTAATACTAATTCAGAAGAGGATACAGTTAGCGCTAAAGCTATTAAGGGTTCTGTATTAGTACAAATAGATGGAGGAAATATAAATATAGATTCTGCTGATGACTCAATACATTCTAATGGTAATGTAGAGATAAATGGAGGAAATATAAATATAGTTTCAGGTGATGATGGAATTCATGGAGACTCAACAATAGATATAAATGATGGAGAAATTACCATAACAAAATCTTATGAAGGAATTGAAGCAGAAACTATAAATATTAATAATGGAAAAATTAATATTGTTGCAAGTGATGATGGAATAAATGCAGCTGGTGGAAATGATGGTTCTTCTGTAAATGGTAGACCAGGACAAAATATGTTTGCTTCATCAGGAAGTGGAGTTATTAATTTAAATGGTGGAAGATTAGTTATAGATGCTAGTGGCGATGGTGTTGATGCTAATGGTTATATAAATATGAAAGATGGAGTAGTAATAGTAAATGGAACAGAGAATAATGGAAATGGTGCTTTAGATTATGATAAAGAGTTTGTAATTTCTGGAGGATTATTTATTGCAGCAGGAAGTTCAGGTATGGCTCAATCACCAAGTGAAACATCAAGTCAAAATTCAATTAATGTATTTACTTCAGTTTCAGCAAATACAATACTTCATATTGAAGATGAAAGTGGTAATGAATTAATAACATTTGCACCAAGTAAATCAGTAGGGTCTATTGTTATATCTTCACCAAATATAAAAACTGGAACAACTTATAAGGTTTATACTGGTGGAGAATCAACAGGTACAGCAACTGATGGATTATATTCAGAAGGAACATATTCAGGTGGAACAGAAGGAGATAGCTTTACTATATCTAGTACAGTTACTAATATAGGTGGAAGTGCTGGTGGATTCAGAGGTCCAGGTGGATTTGGAGGCCAAGGTGGTGGAAGAGGAAACCAAGGAGGAATGCCTTCAAGACCTTAGGTAAATAAAAAAGATAACATAGTGATTATAAATAAATTTAAGTTTAAGAAATGGAGTTGTCGCAGCAGCTCCTAAATTAAAAATGTAGAATTATTGAAGTAATTCCAAAGGAATTACTAAAAACATATATATTTTATAAACTCCTAAGGGAGTTTATTCTTTAATTTTACATTTTTCATTATTCATTTTACATTGTGCGACAGCTCGATTTTATAGTTTATATTAATTTTTTATTTCTCAGGTATTAATACTGCATCAATAACATGAATTGTGCCATTACTAGCAGGAATATCAGTAATTATTATTTTAGCGTTATTAATAAATACTGCACCATCCTTTACAGTTATATTAGCTGTTTTACCATTTAGTAATGTAAGTTTTTTACCATCTAATTTTAGTATATCTGCAGAACTTAAATTACCTTTAGCAACATGATAAAGTAATATATTCTTAAGTGTATCTTTATTTTCAGGTTTTAATAAGTTTTCTAAAGTTCCAGCAGGAAGTTTTTTAAATGCATCATCTGTAGGAGCAAATACAGTAAAAGGACCTTTTCCTTCAAGTGTATTTACTAAATTTGCCTTATTTAATGCTTCTACTAATGTATTAAATCTTCCATCACTCTTAGCAATTTCTACTATGTTTTTATCTTCTTTTACCTGTGTAGATGCATGAGAATACATAGAGAATACAGGTAATATCGAGATGAGAAATGCTAGTAATATTGTTGATATAAATGTTTTTGTGAAATTTTTCATAAGTTTTAATCTCCAATTTAAAAAATGTATTTTATAATATAATTAAGTGTTGAAATATAGTATTAATTATTACTAAAGAAAATTTGGTAATAATTAATACTAAAGTCTTTAATAAATATTAATCTTGGTAGTTTTGATAAGAGCTATTTGCTATTGATACTGCATTATTAACAGCAGTTAATGCTTTTTCTATCTCTTGTCTATTACTTGCTTTTTCAACAGAACTCATAGCTTGATTTAAGGCGCTTTGTGCAGTAGATAATTGATTGCAAGCACTTTGTAATTGATCCTTTGCATTTTTTTGCATACTTATTCACCACCTTACATTTCTTTGTATTACTTTTTACATACTTAGTATTAGATTTATAAGATAGTTATATTCATTAAATTCTTAAATGAAAATATTTTATAAATACTTCTTAGTTAATCCAAAATATTCATAAGTAATTTTTTTGTAATATTTCTTTTATAATTATATGTTAAAATTAGTAAAATAATTAGGTGGATAGGGGATGATGATAATATATAAAAGAGTTATTTATTTTGTTATTGAAATATTTTTATTAATTACTTGTTTTATTGGATGTGGAACTCTAAATAATAAAATTGATAAAAGCAAAGTAGATGTTCCAACAGAAATTGAAACAATTACTGAAATTATCCCAACCGATGCTAAAGTAGATGAAGAAACTTGGATTGGTGTTGATATGGCAACTATTAACTATGCATCAGATGATAGGATTGTTATTCATGGGAATTTTGGACTTTTCGTTTATGATTTAAATGGTAAAAGAATTATTAGAGGAATTGATGTTAAATCTATAGGATGTGGCTCAACTCAAGGAGATAATGCTTGTGTTGTTTCTGTAAGCAATAATGGAAATGTAATTAGATTACATCCATCTAGCAGTGAGGATATGTATATTTATGATGTTCAAGAAAATACACTAATAAAGACAAGATACGGTAAATTAGATGATGAACTTAAAACTTTACCAATAGATGAATCGTATGTACAATATGATGAGGAATATACTTATTCATATATAAAACTTCTTGATGAAGAGGTTAGTTATTTAAGGTGCCCTAGATCAAATATGGCAATAGATTTACAATATATAAAGAATGATAAGGTATATGAGATATTTAAATAAATGGAGTTTTGATAAGTTCTATACATCTCTTATTATTATTTTTAAGAGATGTATAGGAATATATTGACAATATTGATACTCGATATTACAATGATAATATAAGATAAAAAGTTTATTTTATATAGTTTAAATATCGAGTATCGATACTTAAGGAGTGAGTAAAGATGCCAAGAGAACAGTTTCAAAATTTAACTGAACCAATGTACTATATATTAATATCATTACTAGAAGAACGCTGTGGAGTAGATATAATGGCAGCAGTAGACGATATATCAAAAGGAAGAGTAAAAATAGGTCCTGGAACCCTCTATGCTTTACTTGGCAGATTTGAAAAAGAAGAAATGATTAGAGAAACTGAGGTCATTGGGAGAAAAAGAAGTTATATAATTACAGAAAAGGGATTTGAAATACTTAAAGAAGAATATAATCGATTAATAAGGTTAGTTAAAGATGGAGAATCTTTTTTAGGGGGAAATAAAATGGTAGAAATATATACTATGGAGACTATAAGTGAAGAAGAATTAATAAATACTGTTTATGAAAATGTATTTAAAGAAAAATAAAAGTGCATTTAAAATATATATAATAAGGAGTTGTCCCAAACAACTCCTTATTATGCAATTTTAGAAACTCCATAAGGAGTTTCCTCTATAATTCTTTCATTATTTCATTCTTTAATTTTTTCATTGTGCTATAGTACATAATTAGTTGTACACTTTTTCTTCAAGTCCAGCAAAGTTTAGAGAAATATTTAAATTTCCATTTTTACATCTTAACTCATCGATAAATTTCTTTTGATCTACATCAAGCTTCATTTGAATTATATAATGGATTTCAAAAAGAGAACCAAAATCTCTTGTTTTAATAGTTTCAATTTTCCATGAGTTTGTGTATTTGTTTAATATGTCATCAAATATTCCATCATAATTTAAATCTTCAGGAATTGTTATTTTAAGCTTTGAAGTTTTAGTTTTAGGCATAGCAAACTTTGTTGCATCTAATATTAGTGTTAAAGCACAAAGTACTATAGTAAATATAAAGGCATATCCAATATATCCCATACCACATGTTAATCCAACAGCTAAAGTAAAGAATACATAAGTTATATCCTTTGGATCTCCAGGAGCACTTCTAAAACGAATAATTGAGAAAGCTCCAGCTAAACTGAAGGCTCTTGCTACATTATTACCAACTAAAAGTATAATAATTGATATAATAACTGGTAACATAATTAGTGTTACTGTAAAACTTGGAGCATAACCTTCCCTTTTATGTGTTCTCATGTATGCAAGGCTAATAATTAAGCCAAGAACAATTGATGATGAAAGAATAATTAAAGCATTGAGTAAAGTAAATGATTCCCCGTTAGTTGATGTTATTATTGTTTCTAGCATATGCTTTTCCTCCTTATGTCAGAAATGTTATTTAAACAATAGCTCTTATATTCATTTCCATATTTAGAAAAGTGAGTATTGTATATTTTGAATTCTGAAAGTGATTTAGTTAACCAAAGTGGTATAGCACCTAATATTTTAACTTCCATAAGATAACAACCCTTTGGAAGTAGATTTTCTCCAAAGCCACTAATATTAAAAGATAAGTTATCACGTCTACTTAATATATTTGAATCAAATGTGATTCTAAAATCTTTATCATTTTTTCCGAATAAGGCTTTTCTACTATAACTTATAAATACTTTAGGCTTTACATTATTGTTTTCTAAATAGTACTCTATTTCATCTAAAACTTGATTATTTAAATAATCAATAGAGCTTGGCCTTATTCTAGATTCTAAAAATATTTCAGCTTCTTTCAATGTTAGGGTGGCCCTTCTTTTACTTACGATTCCATTAATTTTTTTCTTAAGTTCTAAAAAAACTTTATCATCTTTATCTATAGGAGCTTTATAACTTCTTAATCTAAGCTTTTCTTTATAGTAAGGTTTATTAATTGAATGTCTAATCACTTGATTATCATCAGTATCATAGTAAATACTATAAATATTATAGTTATTTCCATCTTTACAGTATTTATCTGCATTCATATATTTATATAAAATAGGTAGAAGAGATTTATATTGACTTTCATTTAATATGAACTTCTTTTCAAATCTTTTAAATGCTTTTATTGCCATATAATTACCTCCTGTTAATTTTCTTCTTGTGGTAATTATATAAACTTAAGCTTAAATAAATCTTAAATTGGAAAACATTATTTAAAAAATATGTTATTTCTTCTATAAAAATAGTAAAATGGAGGTAAGATATTTTTTTACAAAATTATGTAAACGATATAATGATTATTTATGGGGGATTAAATATGAGGGAATGTGATTATGAGATTGATGAGGAGAATATATTTATAAAAGATGTACCTAGGCAAAACTATTTGAAATTATTATCTAAGCAATATCCAAGTATAGCAGAGGCTTCAACTGAAATAATAAACCTTGAAGCAATTTTAAATTTACCAAAAGGAACAGAACATTTTTTAAGTGACATACATGGAGAGTATGAACCTTTCATACATGTTCTAAAAAATGGTTCAGGAGTAGTAAAAAGAAAGATAGAAGATATCTTTGGAAATTCACTTATGGAAAGTGAAAAAAAGAGTCTTGCAACTTTAGTTTATTATCCAGAGCAAAAATTAGAAATAGTACTAAAGGAAGAGAAAAACATTAATGATTGGTACAAAATAACATTATATAGACTGATAGAGTTATGTAGATTTGTATCATCAAAATATACGAGGTCAAAAGTAAGAAAAACTCTTCCTAAAGATTTTTCTTATGTTATAGAAGAATTGTTGCATGAACAAGTTAGTGAAGTAGATAAAGAAAAATATTATGATAGAATTATTACTACAATAATTGAAATTGATAGAGCAAATGAATTTATTGTTGCTTTATCTAAGCTTATTCAAAGGTTAGTTATTGATAGACTTCATATTTTAGGAGACATTTATGATAGGGGACCTAGACCTGATATAATTCTTGATACATTAACTGACTATCATTCAGTTGATATTCAATGGGGAAATCATGATATTTTATGGATGGGTGCAGGGGCTGGATCTAGAGTTTGTATGGCAAATGTATTAAGGATTTCTGCAAGATATTCTAACTTAGATATAATCGAAGATATATATGGAATTAATATGCTACCTTTAGCTACCTTTGCCCTAAAGTATTATAGAGAAGATCCTTGTAAAAACTTTATTCCAAAAGAATATGATAATAATTCAGAAATAGAATTGATAGCAAAGATGCATAAAGCTATAACAATAATTCAATTTAAGCTTGAATACGAAGTTATAAGTAGAAATCCAGAATTTAAAATGGAGCATCGATTATTATTAAATAATATAGACTTTGAGAATGGAATTATTAAGATTAAAGATAAAACTTATAAGCTTAATGACCTAAATTTCCCTACAATAGATAGAAAAAATCCATTTAAACTTACTAGAGATGAAAAAATATTAATTGAAAAAATAGAGTCATCTTTTATTAATAGTGAAAAGCTACAAAGACATATTGCATTCCTTTTTGAGAAGGGTACTATATATTTAAAGTATAATGATAGTTTATTATTTCATGGATGCATACCATTAAATTCTGATAAGTCCTTTGCAAGCATGAATATTCAAGGGAAATATTATAAAGGTAAAGATCTATTAGAAAAGTTTGAGTTATTAGCAAGAGAAGGGTATTTTAGCAAAAGAGATACTAAGGAAAAAGAGTATGGAATGGATATAATGTGGTATCTTTGGACAGGGGCTAAATCATCTCTTTTTGGTAAGGATGAAATGACAACCTTTGAAAGATATTTTATTGATGATAAAGCTGCTCATATAGAACATAAAAATCAGTATTATAAATGTAGAGATGATGAAGAAATTTGCAATAAGATACTTAGTGAGTTTGGAGTAAATTCAGATGAAGGAAGAATAATTAATGGACATGTACCAGTTAAAAATAAAAATGGTGAGAGTCCAATTAAAGCAAATGGGAAATTAATAGTAATAGATGGAGGATTTTCAAAAGCATATAGAAGTCATACAGGAATCGCAGGATATACATTAATTTATAATTCTTATGGGCTACAGTTAGTTGCTCATGAACCTTTTGATTCTACTGAAGAGGCTATAGTTAAGGAGAAGGATATACTATCTACAACTTTGGTAGTTGAGAAAAAATTAGAGAGAAAAAGAGTAGTAGATACAGATATTGGAGTAGAACTACAAAAGCAAATAAAGGATTTAAAAATGCTTCTTACTGCTTACAGAAAAGGGTTAATTAAATAATTTAATTGTTAAAACTCCATTTAGATTAACAATTGTAAAAAAATTAATTATTAAATCTCTGTTCAATTAAATTGACGGAGATTTTTTAGCTTTCTAAATTGTAATTTTAAAGTAATTTAGTAGTCGTGATTTTAATATAGAATTATATTGTAATTACAAAATTTGGTTAGAGGTGGGAGTATGAGAAAAATAATATTAACTAAAAATAAGGTTTTGATTAGTGTATTAATATTTATATTTGTAATAGCTGGATTTATAAGCTTTAAGAGTATATATAAGAAAGACATTTATGAAAATGAAGGAATTAATATGACAGAAGAAGACAAAGAGGTTGTAGATAAGGTTATAGAGATGGCACAATCAAAAATTGGATTACAATATGTTTGGGGAGGCAAAGGAGAAATAATGACTGAAGAGAGGCTTGATGAACTTATTAGTTATTACGGAGATAGTTACTATCCTTTAAGTAGAGAAACTTATATAGGTAGCCAAGCTTTTGATTGCTCAGGATTAACATATTGGTTGTATAGAGAAGTAACAGGCGAAGAAATAGGTTATTCAACCTTTGATCAAGAAGATATTTTACAAGGTTATGAAGTTAATAAAGAAGAGGTACAACCTGGTGATTTAATATATACTCCAGGGCATGTAGTTTTATATAAGGGTAGGGGGAAAACAATTAACGCTGAAAACAAATATAGCTATCCAATTGGAGGAGTAAAAGAAGGAAATCTTTATTTAAGTGATGATAGTGTAATTTATAGACCTATTGATTATATTAATTCCTTAAAATAATTTTAGATTAGGGAACTTTTTTAGTTATTTATTACTCTTAGTTATATAAGGTGGTAGCAAGTTAGGGGGAATATGCTTGGAACTAGAAGTGAAAAAGGCTATAAATGGTGATAAAGAAGCTCTTTTAAATTTAATTCTTAAAGAAAAAGATAATTACTATAAGTTAGCATATTTCTATATGAAAAATGAACATGATGCTTTAGATATACTTCAAGAAATGATAATAGTTGTATATAAAGAAATTCCAAAGTTGAAAAAATTAAGTTCATTTTATATATGGAGTAAGAAAATATTGGTTAATTTATGTAAGAAAGAATTAACTAAGGAAAATAAATTTGAAGAAATAGATGAATTCTTATATTCAGAAGAAAAGGGCTTTAAGGATACAGAGAATCAAATTTATTTAAAATCATTAATAGAAATGTTAAATGAAGATCAAAAGGAAGTAATTAAGTTTAAATTTTACTTAGATTATTCCTACGATGAAATTTCTAGGCTTCTAGGTATTCCTCTAGGAACAGTTAAGTCTAGAATTAATAAAGGTCTTAATAAAATAAGAAAAAATATAGGTGGTGATATAAATGATGGACTTAGATAAGGAATTGAAAAATTTAAAAGAAGATAAGTTAAATGCTCCACCAGGATTTGAAAATTTAATGAGAGAAGCTTTAGTTAGTGCTGAAAGAGATAAAAAGAAAAAATTTAATTTAAATAATAAATACATTAAGGTTGCAATATTATTTATATCATTTCTTTTTATTATTAATATTAGTACAGTTTCAGCAATGATAAAGAAGTTAATAGGATATGATGAATATTTTTCTTATTACAGCTATGTTGAAAAGTTAAATGAAAATGGAGAACTACAAGAGGTTAACCAAAAAGTAAGCTTTAGTAATGGAAAAGAAATAACTATCGAAGCTATAGTTTATGATAATAAATATACTGCTGTTTTTATAAGAGAGAAAATTACTAAAGAATATGGTGAAGAAGCTAATATTGAAGCTATAGATGGAAAAACTACAGGAGTAATAGGCGTATATGGGGGAAATGCTGAAAATGGAGAGTACCTAAGAGTTGAAAGATTTAAAATAGGAGAAAATAAAGAAGATTTGACTTTAAGTATAACTGAAGAAGGTGAAAGAAAAGAAATAACTATTGATATTGATGAATCTAAAATAGTTAAAGTAAAAAATATAAAGCCAGAAGATAATGAAATAGAAATAGATGGAGTAAAATTTGTAGTAAATAGTTTAAGAGTCAGTCCACTTGCTATAAATCTAGATTATTCACTTGTTTCAGAGGATGCTGAAAAAGTTAAAGCTATTCAATTAAACAATGGTGATTTCTTTAGTGAGGGAATATATTTTATGCCTATAATTGAAGGAAGAAATATTGAGGCGATGGGAGTATTATCATTTGATGAAAGAGAAAATTTAAGCAATGGTATTAGATTAGTTAAAAATTTTGTTCTTAAAGATTTAGCTATAGATAAGTTTAATAATGCAAAAATAATAATACAAAGAGCAAATTTTAGTGAAGATTTAAACTTAGATATGAAAAGTAATGTAAATGATATTAAAATAAATGATAATCTATTTATTGAAGAATTAAAATATAATGAAGGAATGAAAACTGTAGATATTGCTTATTGGAGTAAGTATAAGAAGAAATGGTCATATAAATATTTATATTATGAAATACTCCCTTATGATGGATATATTTCATTTGAGCCTTCAGCTCATAAAAGTAATATAAAAGAGTATTTAGGTAAGTATTATAGAGAGTATGAATTTAATAGAAGGCAACTATATATTGGAGAAGGTAAAAAGTTCTTTATTGTAAATGATAAAGCTATAGATATTAGTAAGAAAGATAGAACTATTAAAGTTAAAATTGATTATTAGTTTATAGAATATTAGAAAAATATTGACAACTATAAAAATAAGTTTTATAATCCGTATTAATAAATAAGCAAAACTAAGAATTATTTTAATAGTTCGGAATATAAGATAATAAAAGCTGTGATAAGAAGAAGTAGTGATTCGTAAGTCTTACAGAAAGTTACCGGTTGATGAGAGGTGCAAGAAAAACTAATTATGAATACATCTTTGAGCTTCACACCAAATGGCGTTATTGCATAAAAATAAGAATTAGAATAATAACCAAATTATTAACTTTAATTTAAAAAACTCTATAAGAGTTTTTACATTAATTCTACATTCTACATTTTACATTTTTCATTATGCGAAGCATTTAGTAGGCTGTGACGTATTCCTTGCACACGTTATAGTGCTAGAGTATTACCTAGTTTAATCTAGAGTACTCGAAAAGGTAGGCAATGTGAGTTGCCTATGAACTTAGGTGGTAACACGAAGATTTATCTCTCGTCCTTTGATATAAAGGGCGGGAGTTTTTTATTTTCTAAAATAGTCTTAGAGTTACAAGATAATGCAATATTGTCAATTTATAAATTCCGAGTTATGAGGAATTTAAACCTTTAGCTTTAAAGTATAAAATATACTGTTGTGATGACTTGGAGCTTGCGACGGAATAAGCAACAGTATATTTTATACGATATTATCCTTATAGAGCTTGCTTATATTAAAAAAATATAAGAGGAGTGTCAAAGAAATGAAAACAGTAGAGGAACAACTAAAAATTATTAAAAAGGGAGTAGAATTGATAGTTAGTGAAGAAGAACTTAAATTAAAGCTTGAAAAATCTATAAAAAATAATAAACCATTAATTATTAAATTAGGACTTGATCCAAGTGCACCTGATATACACCTAGGTCATGCCGTTGTTTTAAGAAAAATTAAGCAAATGCAAGATTTAGGACATAAAGCAATAATAGTTATAGGTGATTTTACAGGAAAAATTGGAGATCCAACAGGGAAAGCAAAGGGAAGAAAAGCATTAACTGAAGAGGAAGTATTAAGAAATGCAGAAACTTATAAAAATCAAATTTTTAAAGTCTTAGATAAGGATAAAACTGAAGTTAAATTTAATAGTGCTTGGCTTTCAAAGTTAAATTTTGATGATGTATTAAAGCTAGCAGCTACAACTACTGTAGCTAGAATGTTAGAAAGAGATGATTTTCAAAAAAGATATAAAAATAATGTTCCAATAGGAATTCATGAATTCTTTTACCCATTAATGCAGGCATTTGATTCAATAGTACTAGAAGCTGATATTGAACTTGGTGGAACAGATCAAACCTTCAATATACTCATGGGAAGAACTTTACAAAAGTCAAGGGGACAAGAGCAACAAATTGCAATGTTTATGCCTTTATTAGAAGGTCTAGATGGCATTGAAAAAATGAGTAAAAGTCTAGGAAATTATATTGGAGTTAATGAAGAAGCTAATGTAATGTTTAAAAAGGTAATGGAAGTACCTGATAATTTAATAATTAAATACTTTGAATTAGCAACTGATGAGCATCCAGATAAAATAGAAGAAATAAGAGAAAGACTTAAGTCTGGAGAAAATCCAAGAGATATTAAGTTAGAATTAGCAAAAATTATAACAGGTTTATACCATTCAAAAGAAGAACTAACTGAAGCTATAGAATTTTACAATACTGCATTTACTAAAAAATCTATACCAGATAATATTCCAAGCTTAAATATTAATGGTAGTACATTAAGAGATATTCTTGATGAATTGGTAAAGGAAAAATTCGTATCTAGCAAAAAAGAATTCAATAGATTACTAGAACAAGGTGGAATTCAACTCAATGGGGAGACAATAAATACACTAGACACAAATATTAAAGAAAATGATGTGTTAAAAATAGGAAAGAAGAAGTTCCTTAAACTAATAAGATAAAATAATAGGTATATTTGGTATAGAAGTAATTTTACTAAATCATAATATTAGTCTTTTTAATATTTGAAAAAAGTATAAGTCTATATAAGTGTATAATAATTATATATTTATATGATTATTATAGAAATTAGATAAAAATACAAATTGCGAGGAGATTAATATTATGTTTTGTGATTATCATGTTCATACAAATTTTAGCGATGACTCTGAATATATTATGGAAAATGTAATAAAAGATGCTATAAAAATGGGAATGAAAGAAATTTGTTTTACAGATCATGTTGATTATGGCGTTAAAATTGATGTAGAGGATTTAAATAAATCATTATATGTAAAGAAACCATTCTTAAATGTTAATTATCCATTATATTTTGATGAGATTTCAAAATTAAAAGAAAAATATAAGGATAAAATAGTTATTAAACAAGGAATGGAGTTTGGTATGCAGATGCATACTATACCTCAATTTCAAGCATTATTTAATAAATATCATTTTGACTTTATTATACTTTCAATCCATCAAGTAAATAATAAAGAATTTTGGATTTATGAATTTCAAAAAGGCAAAACAGAAAGAGAATATTATAGAGAATATTATATGGAACTATATAATGTAGTTAGAAATTATCATGATTATAGCATTTTAGGACATATGGATTTATTGAAACGCTATGATGACAAGGATGGGTACGATTCTTTTAAAGAAAATAAGGATATTATTACAAATATATTGAGATATATTATTGAAGATGGCAAAGGTATTGAGTTAAATACTTCTTCTATTAGGTATGAGCTTGATGACCTTATGCCGTCTAGAGACATCTTAAAACTTTATTACAATTTAGGTGGCAGGATTATTACAATAGGTAGCGATTCTCATGTAAAGGAAGATTTAGGAGCTCATATTGAAACATTAAAAGTAGATTTAAAAGAAATAGGCTTTACTGAATTTTGTACATTTGAAAATATGAAACCTACATTTAATAAGCTATAGAAGTAAAAAATAAGTATATTGTGATGACATATCAAAATTTACTAGGAGATGTTAAATATGAAGGAACTATATTTAAAATATAAAATAATAAGAATACTAATTAAAATTTTAATTGTCATTTTAGTACTATTCTTATTGGTATTTTTCTTTTTAAAGTTATGGGAGCCTTTTGGTGGAACTCCATCGAAAGAGGATAAAATAGATTATGAAGAAAGAGCTATTAATTATAAGGATGGATCATTTCATAGCCAAAATGATTTTCAAATGATTTATAATGATGACAAAGAAAATCAGTATGTTTCTAGTAAAGATGTGTTACCAATTGATGATTTACCAGTAGTAAGGCCAAGTTATTTAGAAAATCCAAGTGTTAATGATTTTAATATAACTTGGTTTGGACATTCAACTATATTAATGCAAATACATGGAATGAATATTTTAATAGACCCAGTATTTAATGAAAAGGCATCTCCAGTATCATTTTTAGGACCTACTAGATATAGTGATTTAGTTATGGGAACTGATGAATTACCAGATATAGATATCGTAGTTATTTCACATGACCACTATGATCATTTAGATTATAAAACTATAAAAGAAATAGATAGTAAAGTTGATAAATATATAGTTCCATTAGGAATAGAAAACCATTTGGAAAGATGGGGAGTAGATGAAGATAAAATAATAAATTTAGCTTGGTGGGAAGAAACAACAATTAATGGATTACTAATAGGCTGTACACCAGCAAAACATTATTCAGGAAGAAGCTTAAATGATAGGTATAATACTTTATGGGCTTCATGGGTGTTTATTGATGAAAACTATAAAGTCTTTGAAAGTGGAGACAGTGGTTTTGATAAGCATTTTGAAGAAATATATAATAAATATGGAGAGTTTGATTTTGCAATGTTAGAGTCTGGACAATATGATGTTAGATGGAGAGCTACACACATGACTCCAGAAGAATCAGTGGAAGCAGGTAAAAAACTTAAGGCTAAAATAATAATGCCAATTCATTGGGGTGCTTTTAAACTGGCAAACCACCCGTGGGACGATTCTGTAGAAAGATTTACTTTGAAAGCTTCTGAAGAGAATATTACTTATGTAACTCCTATGTTAGGTGAAACAATAAACTATGATTTAAATCCTGAAATAAATAAGTGGTGGACTAATATAAAATAAAAAAGGATATCTATTTCTTATTTTGGAATAAGGTCCAATTTATAGAAGTAGATATCCTCTATAGTATATTTTAAGATATTTCAAGCTATAAACTAGTTTTTACATCCAAGATTCTATAATAAATATGTTGAGGTGCAACACATAATCTAAAATATTGGAGTTATAACATTATTTGTTATGAGATAACTTTGATCTCTTTGTAAATTTTTTACCGTTAGAATGAGCACCTTTCTTTTGGCCATTTTCAATTCCTATTTCTGCTCCTGATTCAGAGTACATTTTCCTAAGTTCTGCATTTGATTTAGGACGATCTTTACGTCTGTTTTTATTATTATCCATATTTAATTACCTCCTAAGATAAGTTGTCTATATTATTATTTCCTTAATAAAATAAAAAATGATATATAAATAGATACTGTCATGGTAGTTATTAATAGTTAAGTAAAAAGTTAATATATTTATCTCTTACTTATCTTAAGGCTTTAAGTTTATTTAATAAACTATGATATTCTTTTTCTAATTGATCTTTTTTTCCTAAGTCATTTTCGAAAGATAGCAAAGAAATAACCTCGGAAAGTTTATTTTCCAGTATTAATTTATTTTCTTTAATTATCTTTTCAGTTTTATCTTCTTTAGGTTTAGACTTAAAGTTTACATACTCATCATAACTACCATCAAATTGATAAACTTTATTATTATCTATTTCTAATATATAGTTACAAATATTAGAAATGAATTTCCTATCATGAGATACTATTAATAAAGTCTTATCAGTATTTTTAAGTGCATTTTCAAGAGATTCCATGCATTTTATATCTAAATAATTAGTTGGCTCATCAAGAATAACAAAATTATTATCAGAAAGTAATAGCTTGCAAATAGCAACTTTAACTTTTTCTCCACCACTTAGATTAGAAACCTTTTTATAAACAGCATCACCTTTAAATCCAAATCCATCAAGATTAATTCTAATAAAACTTTCTTGATATGATGAGTTAACTTGAATATTTTCTAATATTGTTTTATCCGGATTTAAAATGTTTTGTTCTTGATCTAGAAAACCAAATACAACATTATTAGATATTTTAATGCTTTCATTATTATTTTTAATCAATTCTTTTAAAAGAGTACTTTTGCCAGAACCATTTTTCCCTATTAGGGCTACTTTTTTACCTTTTTTTATTTTAAAGTCAGCATTTGATAATAAGGTTTTATCTTTTACTATAAGATTTAGATTTTTTACCTCAATAGGGTTTTTGGAAGTAAGTTCTAAACTTTCTATAACATTTATCTTTATTTGCTTCTCATCTTTTGGCTTCTCTTTTACCTCTAGATGTTCAATTCTGCTATTAATTGCTTTAATGGTATTATCTAAATGTTTCTTTGCCTTTTGGCCACCCATTTTATGAAGTCTAGCTTCTGAGTTTCCCATTCTTTTTGGTGTTCTTCTTATAGCGTTTTTAAGTTTTTCTTTAACTACCATAGCTTCTTCAAGTCTTCTTTTTTCATTTATATATTTATTATATTCATCATTTTGTCTAGTCTTTTCTAAAGCCTTAAGTTCTAAATACTTTGTATAGTTACCCTTATATAAATTTATTTTTCCATCATCAATTTCAATTATTGTATTACATAAAGCATCTAGAAAATTTCTATCATGAGAAACTAATATGAATGAACCAGTATGACTTCTAAACATTTTTTCTAGAGTTTCAATACTATTACTATCTAAATTAGAAGTTGGCTCATCTGCAATTATAAGTTCTTTATTTTCACTTAAAGCATTAGAAATTTTGAGCTTTACTTTTTCACCACCTGATAAATAATCTTTATATTCTTTAGGAGCATTAAATAAGCTAGTTACCTTACTAATAGAAGAATCTTCTTCATAGTTTTCTATTTGGCTAATATAAGAAAAACTTTTAGTTAAATATACACTTCCTGAATCAGCTTCTTCTTCACCAATTAATATTTTTAATAGAGTGCTTTTACCAGCACCATTTACACCTACTAATCCTATTCTATCTCCTTTTAAAATTTCTAATTTCTTAATATCTAGAATTAATCTATCTCCATAATATTTTTTTACGTTATTTAATAATGCTAATTGCATAAAAAAATCCCTCCTTATTTTGGGAGAGAGTTATAGACATATAAAAAAGGCAACACAAATAAACCTTTAGTCAATAATCTACTCTCCATAAATTTGAGCATACAAAAAAAGCCTAGGTTTGTTTTATATGCACTAAAATTAATTAAAGTAGATTACATTTTCATTTATGAAATTACCTTTTCCTTTCGTATAATAAGTTTTATTTTTTTGAAGAAAATATATCTTCACTTATATTATATATAAAATTTTAAATTTTAGATAGACTAATATTTAATATTTATAGTAAATAATTAATTTTAGCATTTAAGTTAAAATGGTATAATTGATATTAATAAGTAAAAAGGAAGTAAAATTTATGAGTAAAATTATTAAAAAAGAAATAAATAAACTTATTAAAAAGGAAAATAAGATAGTTAACAAAAAGAGAAACAACTTTATTAAAGATAAATTAACACCAATATCAGAGAAAATAGAAGGGAAAATTCCTGACAAATTAAGAGTAACGCTAGAAAATGCTTTTTATAATGCCTTCAAGATAGTATTTAAAAATGGTAGTAAGTATATAGAAAAGCTTTATAATAAGGAGGAGCTAAAATTAGACCATGATATAAATGATTATTCTTTAAATAAGAGAATGACAAAGAAAAGTTTAAAATTAATAGATTATCAAGGTAAGAAAAGTAATCTAATTAATTCTACTATTTCAACTATTGAAGGGATAGGTCTAGGTGCTTTAGGAATTGGAATACCTGATATTCCATTATTTATTGCAATGATATTAAAAACAATTTATGAAATTGCTTTAAGCTATGGATTTAATTATGAAAAAGAATCAGAGAAAATATATATTTTAAATTTAATTAATGTTTCATTAACAGATGAAGAGGAAAAAATCTTTT
Organism: Clostridium lamae; assembly: GCF_033043255.1. Lineage (NCBI taxonomy): Bacteria > Bacillati > Bacillota > Clostridia > Eubacteriales > Clostridiaceae > Clostridium > Clostridium lamae. The sequence continues at coordinate 18,220 of NZ_JASCQJ010000016.1, forward strand.
ATAATGAGAAATTAAATGAAATAGAAAGAAAAATTACTTTAGGTATGGAATTAGAAAATGTATTAGAGGATGAAATTAAAGAAACCTCTAAAGTATTATCTAATAATATGTTAATAGCTAAGTTTGTTCAAGGGCTTCCTATTGTCGGAGTAATAGGTGGTATTACAAACTATCAATTTATTACTAAAGTAAGTAAATATGCAAGAATTAAGTATAAGAAAAGATATTTAAATAAATATTAATTTTTAATATTAGAAAGGAGATTAAATGAAGAAAACAATAGGGATACTTGCACATGTAGATGCAGGCAAAACAACATTTTCAGAACAATTACTTTATCATACAAATAGTATTAGAAATAGAGGAAGAGTAGACCATAAAAACTCATTCTTAGATTCACATAACATAGAGAAGGAAAGAGGAATTACAATATTTTCAGATCAAGCTGTTTTTGAAACAGATGATTCCACTTATTATCTTATTGATACTCCAGGACATATAGATTTTTCGTCAGAGATGGAACGTGCACTTAGTATTTTAGATTATGCAATATTAATGGTAAGCGGGGTAGAAGGGATTCAGGGGCATACTTATACTATTTGGTCATTACTAAAAAAATACAATGTTCCTACCTTCTTTTTTATAAATAAGATGGATAGAACAGGTGCAAACTTAGAAAAAATAGTGGAAGAAATTAAAGAGGATTTAACTAGTGATATATGCTATATTAATAAGTTGAATGATTTGGATGAAGAATTAATTGAGTTTATTTCAGAACGAGATGATACTCTTTTAGATAGATATTTTAATGGAGAATATAATGAGAAAGAATGGATTTATAATCTTAAGAAGCTTATAAGAGAAAGAAAGGTTTTTCCTTGTCTCTATGGAAGTGCTCTTCAAGACGAAGGAATTCATAATTTCATTAATATATTTAATGAGTTAACATTTAGTAATTATAACGAAAAGGATAACCTTTCAGGAAGAGTTTATAAAATAAAGTATGATAATAATGGAACTAGAATTACATTTATAAAAATTCTTAATGGAGAAATAAAGGTTAGAGATGAAGTGTCTTATGGAAAAAGTAAAGAAATAAGAGAAAAGATTAGTAGCATAAGAATTTACAATGGGAATAAATTCATTACAGTAGATAAGGCCTCTGCTGGAGATATAATTGGAGTTACTGGTCTATCTATGCTTAAAGCTGGTGATGGAATTGGGCATTTAGATGATTGTGTGAATTTTAATATGATTCCAACCTTAATGTCTAAGGTTATTTTCGATAAAGAATATAATGTAAAAGAAATATTAGGATATTTCAGAATATTAGAAAGTGAAGATCCTGCTTTAAGCGTTTTATGGAATGAAGCTTTGCAAGAAATTCAAATTTCTATAATGGGAAAAATTCAATTGGAAGTATTAAAAGAAGTAGTTTATGAAAGATTTAACATAAAAGTAGGTTTTGGTCCATGTAAGATTATGTACAAAGAAACTATTGGAAGTTCATCTTATGGATATGGACATTTTGAACCACTAAAACATTATGCTGAAGTTCATTTGAAATTAGAACCTAATTATAGAGGTGAAGGAATAACATTTGAAAATAAGTGCCATGCAGATGATTTAACGACAGGCAATCAAAACTTAATAAAGACACACATATTTGAAAGAAATCACCACGGACTTTTAACTGGATCTCCAATTACGGATATAAAATTTACTTTATTAACTGGAAGAGCACATAATAAGCATACAGAAGGTGGAGATTTTAGAGAAGCTACTTTTAGAGCTATTAGACAAGGACTAGAGAAAAGTGAAAATATACTTTTAGAGCCATATTATAAGTTTAAGATAGATGTTGATTTAGAGTATATGGGAAGAGTGATTTCAGATATTCAAAGATTAAATGGAACGTTTAATGCACCAGAAACAAAGTTAAATAAAGTCACGATTACTGGAAGAGGGCCAGTATCTACTTTTATGGATTATAGTTCAGAAATACTTACTTTTACAAAAGGGAAGGGAAGTATAAATTTAATTTTTGATGGATATGATTTATGCCATAATAAGGATGAAGTAATAAAAGAATTAGGATATGATAAAAATGCTGATATAGAATATTCTTCTAGTTCAATTTTTTGTTCTAAAGGACAAGGATTTATAGTATCGTGGGACAAAGTGGAAGAATACATACACTGTGAAAGAAAAGAATAAAAAGGAGATAGAGATTATATTCCTTGCGACCTCGCAGGCTCCAAGTCGCCAGAATATAATATCTATCTCCTTCTATAATTTTACATTATTCATTTTACATTAATATAATTAGAATAGATGAGCAAGAAGCTTATTTCCATCTTCAAAAACTGTTACAGTGAAATAGTTCCAAGGTACCACTGTTGCACCAACTCTAGAGATTGCAACTCTAATTTTAAATGTTGATCCTGTATTAGTTTCAAGACTTACTCCTTCAAAAGTGACTTTATCTAGCCTTACGATCATTTCCTCACCGGTAGCTAATTCCATTTGAGATCTTAATGAATTTAAATCTTTAATAAGTTTTTCTTTATTTGATTCTGTTATTGAAACATATCCATTTTCAGAACTACTATCATATGAAACTAAGTAATCATAAACTGTGGAATCTTCATTTAGGTATAAGTATAATAAGTCATTAATAAAATCTATTTCCTTATATTCACCAGAAGAATAGTGAATTGATTGTTGGTCATCATATATGTTAAAACCTTCTTCTATTTGAGATAAATCTTTTGAAGAAGTATAAGTTTTCCCTAAAGCTTCAAAAATAGTTGGAAGCTCAGGTTCTTTGACATCTTCAGTCTGTTGGATTTCTGCATTGCTTTCTTTATCTGCATTTGTATTAATAGATGATGAACAACTAATTAAAGTCATAGATAAGAAAAGTAATATCAGAACTAATAAATTATTTTTCATTATATCCTCCCAAAAGTAACTAGTTTAAAGTGGTATGTAATTTAATTTTATGATAAATAAAAAGAAAAGTAAATTGCTACAGTATATAATATTGATAATTGAATTTTATATAAATATAATATAAAGTAGAATAAATATTATAAGGAGGAGAAAAAAATGTCAGTAAAGATGCTACACACTTGTATAAGAGTAATGAACTTAGAAAAGTCTTTAAAGTTTTATCAAGAAGCTTTAGGGTTAATTATAACAAGGAGAAAGGATTTTCCAGAGCATAAGTTTAGCTTGGTATATCTATCAAATGAAGAAGGTGGATATGAAATAGAATTAACTTATAATTATGATATGGAAAAGCCTTACGAATTAGGAAATGGATTTAGTCATATAGCTGTAGAAGCTGAAGATTTAGAAGCAATGAGGGAAAAACATATAGCTTTAGGATATGAAGTAACACCTTTTAAAGGACTTCCTGGAACTAAACCTTCATACTATTTCGTAACAGATCCAGATGGATATAAGGTAGAAGTTATAAGAGCTAAATAATATAAAACTAGTAACTGGGTAAAGTTACTAGTTTTTTTTGCTTGTTATATTCATAAAATAAGTTGAACTACATTCTAATTGATATCAATTATTGATTAAGATATAATATAATTATATCAATTATTTTCAAAAAAAGGATGAAGGTGTATTTTTATGAGTAAAATATCAATTATTGGCGCAGGAGCAATTGGAGCTACTACTGCCTTTGCCTTATTGCAAAAGGGAGTTGCTAGACAAATAGTAATTAATGACATTAATCAAGAAAAAGCATTAGGGGAAGTACTCGATTTGATACATGGAAGTGCTTTATCGAGTCCGTGTAATGTTACATTAGGTTCTTTAGAAGATACAAAGGAATCAGATATTATTATAATTACAGCAGGAGTTGCTCAAAAACCTGGAGAGACTAGATTAGATTTAGTTGATAAGAATTATAAAATTTTTAAAAGCTTTGTACCAACATTAGCAAAATTAAGCCCAAATGCGATAATTTTAGTTGTTTCGAATCCAGTAGATGTATTAGCGTATATGACTTATAAACTATCAGGTTTTCCTAAGGAAAGAGTTGTTGGATCAGGTACAGTATTAGATACAACTAGACTTAGAAGTTTATTAGGTAAATATTTTGGAGTAGATGGTCGAATTGTTCAAGGTTATGTTCTTGGAGAACATGGAGATAGTGAATTTGTTCCGTGGTCATCTTTAACTATAGGAAATATTCCAATAGAAGAATTCTCAAGTCAATTATCAATAGAATGGGATCAAGCGACAGAAAAAGTTATTGCCGATGATGTAAAGAATGCTGCATATGAGGTTATTAATAGAAAAGGGGCAACAGCATTTTCAGTTGCAGCTGTTTTAACGAGAATAGTTGAGGCATTCTTAAAAGATGAAAAAACTATATTATCAGTTTCAACTTTATTAAATGATTACTATGGTGTAAGCGAGACATATTTAAGTGTTCCAACTATAGTTGGGAAAAATGGAGTAGAAAAAGTATTGAATATTAAATTCTCTGAAGAAGAAAAAGAAAAATTTGTTTCGTCAGCTAATTTAATGAAGGAATATATAGATAGAATAAATGAGAACTAAGTAAGAGTTATAAAAAGTAAAGGTAGACTATTCGTGCATGTAAAGATGCAGGTATAGTCTACTTTTGTATTTCATAAAACTTATATAAATTTTATATAAGTTTTAAAATAAAGAAGTAATACATATTATAGATTAGCTATTATTTTAGAAAGGTAATTGGGATTATGGGGAATATACTTAATAGAATTTTTAAAGGTAAAGTTCTTGGAAACATAATTATATCTGTAGGAATTATAACTTTACTATACTTAATTTGTTCAATTTACTTTATCAATCATTTTTTTATTAATACTAAGGTCAATGGGGTAGACTTATCTTTAAAAAACTACAATGAAGCTATGATTATTTTAGAGAATTCAATTAATGAATACAGTTTAAAAATAGTAGGACGTGATGGTAGAAGTGAAATTATTAATGGTGATGAAATAAAATTAGCTTTAATAAAAAAAGATATTAGAAACGAAATAAAGAAACAGCAAAATCCAATCATATGGGGAGAATCCTTAATAAATAGAAAAGAATACTATATAGATGGATTAGTTGAGTATAGTACAAATGATTTAAATGACATAATAGATAACTTACAAATTTTGATAAAAAATATAGAAAATCCAATTAATGCTGGATTTACTTACTCTAATGGAATATATGAAATTGAGCCTGAAGTTTATGGAAATAAAATAAATAAAGATAAACTTAAAAAAGTCATATATGATAGTATATTAAGAGGGCGTAGTATAGTAAATCTGGAGGAGAGTGAATGTTATGAGAATCCTATCTTCACTACTATTTCAGATAAGACAATGGAAACAGAGGAATTGTTGAATAAGTATATATTAACAAAGATAACATATTTATTTGGAGAAAATAAAGAAATCTTAGATGCAGATATTATAAATGAATTTCTTTCTATAAATGAAAATTTAGACGTAGTTATAAATGAGAAAACTTTAAGTGAATATATATCAAAACTTAGTAGTAAATATGATACTGTAGGTATAACTAGAAGCTTTAAAACATCTACAGGAAAAACTATAGAAGTAAAAGGCGGATACTATGGATGGAAGATTAATTCTGTAGCAGAAAAAAAATTGATTCTTGAGTATATTAAATTAGGTGCAAACATAGAAAGGGAACCGATATATACTCAAAAAGCTTTATATAGAGATGAGAATGATATAGGTAATACTTATGTAGAAATAAATATTTCTAAGCAATATATGTGGTTTTATAAGGATGGCAAATTAGTAACAGAAGGAAGTATAGTAACAGGAGATCCAAGAAAAGGACACTCAACTGCCCTGGGAACTTATATGATTAATTATAAACAAAAGAATGCAGTTTTAAAAGGTCAAGGGTATGAGGCAAAGGTTACTTATTGGATGCCTTTCAATGGGAATATAGGTATTCATGATGCAACTTGGAGATATTCTTTTGGAAGTAATATATACCTAAATAATGGAACTCATGGATGTGTAAATGCACCTTTAAGTTTAGCTAAGAAAATATATGAAAGTATAGATGCAGGAACACCAGTTATATGTTATGAAGAATAAACATGATAAAATGGAGGATTAATTTAATCCTTCATTTTTTATATTTCTAATATACATAATAAAAATAATGACGAAATAAAACGAAGAAAAGTTTAACAATATATGGCAAAAAGGTTGTATAATTATTTTAAATTAAATTAATAAAATTTTTAATAATACTAAATTTTTTATTAAAACCAATTAGAAAGGGGGCTAAATAATGAAAAAAAGCAAAAAAAGTTTTGTATCCATTATCATTTCGATTTTAATGTTCTTATCGTTGTTTATGGGTACAAGCCAATCTGTAGTTCGTGCTGAGGAGAATATTAATGAGGAAATTCTAAAAGAAGCATTACTACAGAAAATAAACAGAAGAATAGATCAAAGTGATTCCTTCGCTAATGTAGAAAAACTTGAAAGGGATAATGAAAACTCTTCGATAAGTGATGAGGGTAACCCAGAGGAAAAGATAAGAGTAATAGTTGAGCTTCAAGAGGAACCAGCAACTCTTAAGATAGAAGAAGGTGTACAACCTGAAGATGAATTGATTAATGAAGTTAAAGAAGCTCAAAAGCCAATTCAAGAGGAAGTAGAAAGCGAGACAGGAGAGGAAATTAGACATACCTATGGAAATTTAATAAATGGATTTTCAATAGAAGTAAAACGTAAAGACGTAGATAAAATAGAAGAAATTGATGGTGTAAAAAAAGTAAGTCAAGCAAGAGTTTATTATCCAGATATGTCACAGGCAAAAGAGTTTTTACAAGCTACAAGTGTATGGAAAGATTATGGATATAAGGGTGAAGGTCTTGTAGTATCAATAATAGACACAGGTATAGATTATACACATAAGGATATGAAAATAACCGATTTATCCAAGGTTAAGATAAAAGAAAAAGATGTGAATCAAGATGTAGGTAAATATTTTACTGATAAGGTACCATATGGTTATAATTTTGCTGATAAAGATGATAAAGTTATAGATTCATCAGGGAGTATGCATGGAATGCATGTTGCTGGGATAGTGGCAGCTAATGCTAGTGATGAAGAGGTAGCAAGTAATATAGGGATTCAAGGAGTTGCGCCAGAAGCACAATTATTAGCTATGAAAGTATTTAGTAATAATAGTGAAATTCCATGGGCTTATTCTGATGATATTATTGCTGCAATTGAGAAATCTGTAGAGTTAAATGCAGATGTAATAAATATGTCATTAGGTGCAACAGCAGGATATAGAGATGATGCTGATCCAGAGCAAGTTGCTATAAAAAATGCAACTGATGATGGAGTCATTTGTGTAGTGTCAGCTGGTAACTCAACCACATCTACATCACCGTATATGATAGATGGAGTAAGTGATGTTGGCGTTGTAGGATCACCAGGAATATCAAGAGATGCATTGCAAGTTGCAAGTTCAGAAAATTCAGTAATAACATTACCAGCATTTACTGCAATAGTAGATAATAAAGAGACTATAGTTGGATATACTCAAGCAGATGTGGAACCTTTAGAAGTATTTGGGCCAACGGAAGACTTAACAGTTTTAGATGCTGGTAATGGGAAAGTTGAAGATTTTGAAGGAAGAGACTTTGAAGGGAAGCTTGCATTAATAAAAAGAGGAGAAATTACCTTTGTAGAAAAGCAAATAAATGCTCAAGCTGCTGGAGCAAAAGGAGTTATTATTTTTAATAATGTGCCAACAGAATACATTAATATGGCGACTGATCCATCTATAAATATACCAGCTGTATTTATCAATGGAAATGATGGTGAATTATTAAAAGCCAATATAGAAAAGACAGTTATTAATTTTAATAATAAGGTTACAATTAAGGAAAATATTGCAGAAGCTGAGATGTCAGATTTCACTTCATGGGGTCCAACTCCTAACTTAGAGTTTGCACCACAGATTACTGGTCCAGGAGGGAATATTTATTCAACTTTAAATAATAATAGATATGGAAGCATGAGTGGAACTTCTATGGCAGCTCCAAATGTATCTGGTGCAACAGCTCTAATTATTCAAGGATTAAAGGATAATGGAATAGAACTTCAAGGTAGAGAATTAGTTGAATTTGTTAAGAAATCTATAATTAATACTGCTGAGCCGCTAGAAGAAACTAATGCTTTGGGAGAAAATGTTCTCTATTCACCTAGAAGGCAGGGGGCTGGTATGTTACAGGCTAAAAAAGCTATTGAAAATAGAGTTCTTGCAACGGGTGAAGATAATGAAGCAACTATATCATTAAAAGAAATAGATGAGAAAACAGAATTTGAAATACTATTAAAGAATTATTCAGATAAAGAAGAGTCATATATAGTCAAATCTTTAGAGGATATATTAACTGCTTTTGAACCTAGTATGATTGGTCAAGAAATCTTAGGAGGCTATGTAGACTTTGATACAATTTTAGATGGGGCAAGCTTAGAAATTAGTGCAAATAAGGTTGTAGTGCCAGCAAATGGAGAAGTAAAAGTTAAATTTACTTTAAATATCCCTAAAGATTCAGTTTCAAATAACTTTGTAGAAGGCTTTATAAGATTTGAAGCTATAAATGAAGGAGTACCATCATTAATTGTACCGTACATGGGGTATTATGGAGATTGGTCAGAAGAAACTATAATAGATGGTGCAGCATGGGATGAAGATGAAATATATATATCACCAAGTTTTATGGTATCTGAAGTTTTAGGAGAGTATAGTTATCTGGGCTTTGCTGGAAGAGATTCTCAAGGCAATGTTATTCTAGATTCAGAAAAAATTGCTATTTCTCCAAATGATGATAAATTATTTGATTCTATAATTCCTGCATTATATTTATTAAGAAATGCTAAAGATTTAAAAATAGATTTATTAGATGGAAATAAAAAGATTATTCAAGAAAATGTTAATGGTGATATTGATCTAAGGAAGAAAATTTTATCAGCTGAAGGTGGGGGCCAAGCTTCTATTTATTCAAACTTATCTTGGGATGGGAAATTATATAATAAATCAACTGGAGAGTATGAAGTAGCTAGTGAAGGTCAATATTATTTAAACTATAAGGCAAGAGTAGATGGAACAGAAACTTATCAAGATTTTATAATTCCTATAAAAATTGATACAACGCCTATAAAGACTACTTTAGACTCTAGCAATGAAAGCAAGGAAACAAGTTACGAATTAAAGATAGGATTTAATGGTGAATTAAAAGATAATAATGTAACTGGTGCCATTTTATATGTGAATGGGCAAGAGGTAAGTGATTATACTTTAATTGAAGACAACTTGATAGCAAATTTAAATCTAGCAAAGGATTCAATTAACAAAATTGAAATAGCAACAATTGATATTGCAGGCAATATGGGGATAGATAGATACGAAGTAGGTGTAGGAAATTATAAAGCAGAAGTTAAATTAATAGATTTCCCATATGAAGAGCTTCTTAATGATAATCAACTATTAGTTAAGGGTGAATACTTTGGAGATGTGGAAGAAATATTAATTAATGGTGAAGCACCTGACTTAATGGAAAATGGTGAATTTTCTAAATTAGTAACGTTAAATGAAGGATACAATACTATTAAGATATTTGCTAAATCTTCACAGGGTGATGTCATAGTTGATAAGGCTTATAAAATATTCTGTGATACTATAGCACCAGAAATAAATATTTTTGAACCAAATGTTTTAGAAGAAGGAATAGTTATAACTTCTAAAGATGTAATAAAGCTTAGGGGATCAGTAAGTGATAATACAGAAGGGTACAAGCTATTTATTAATGGCGAAAATAAATTAAATATATCTTTAGATGGAGCAAAAGGTTCTGTAGACACTTATAGAGAATTTGAATATGATATTCCAGTTAAAGATGGAGACATTATTACAGTTAGAGCTGAAGATTTAGTTGGAAATGAAATAATTAAGAAATTTAAAGTTGTAGTTGATAAGAGTGTGCCAGAAATAACTATAAATGGTGTAGAAAATAATAAGTATTATAATACAAGTGTTTCTCCGGCTGTGGCTATTAATCCAGAAACAGCTAAGATAACAGCTACTTTAAACGGTGATCCATATAACTTCGAAGAAATTTCAGAGGATGGAAGTTATTTACTAGAAATTACTGCCTTAGGTTTAAATGGAGTAGAATCTAAGAAGACATTAAGCTTTACAATTGATAAAGCAGAGCCAGAAATTTTAGTAGAAGGTATTGAAAATGGTAAGTACTATAATACTAATATTTTACCGAAAATAACTTCTAATGAAGAGGCTAGCATTTATCTTGAATTAAATGGGGAAGCTTACAATGGAGAAACTATAGTAGATGAAGGAAGTTATATATTAAAAGTTAAAGCTATTGATAAAGCAGGAAATGAATCTGCTTTAGAATATACTTTTGTAATAGATAAGACTGCTCCGAAGGTTAATATTGATGGAGTGGTAAGTGGTATGAAATATAATAAAGAAGTTGAGCCTGTAATAACTAGCGAAGAAGAAGTTGATTTGACAGTAACATTAAATGATAGCCCATATAATGGTGAAATCATTATTGAAAATGGAAGTTACACTATTAAGGTAGTTGCAAAAGATTTAGCTGGTAATATTACTGAAATTACAAAATCATTTACGATTAAATTACCAGAACAAAGTCATAATAACCCTACTCCAAGCCCTACTCCAAATCCTGGCACTGGAAATCCAGGAGGAAATAATGGAGGGGAAGTTAATGACGATAATAGTGCAAATGGAAATAACAATAATTATGAAGATAATAATTCATTAAAAGAGGCTAAAGAAAGTTTACCAGAGACAGGAAATGAAGGTTTCTATTATGTAGTATTATCAGGAATAGTTATAATTGCAGTAGGAATGCGACTATATAGAAGAAAAACTAGTATAAAATAGTCGAATAAAATGAAAAGGTATCGAATACTTATATAGTATTCGATACTTTTTTATGCGGTAAATATTTTTAGCAATAATAAAAAGTGCATATATTTGTTACAATAATATAGGTTATCATATACTATTAAGGTAAAATATGTAATAATAATAAAAGGGGGGATGTTTATGAAAAATAGAATAGTAGGTATATTAATAAAATCTATAATTTGGGGATTGATATGGTTAGGATTAGCAGCAATAGTAGGATTTATAATAACTAAAATTTTACCTGATAAAAGTTTTGAAAATATATTGTTTATTGAAGGTTTAGTTTTAGTTTTTGGAGGGATTTTTGCATCTATATCTGGAGATCCTATGGGATTATCAATGCAGGGCTTAGGACAAAATAATGCACAATATATAACTAATGCAAACTTGGAAATAGCAAAAATGCAAAAGGAAAAATCTGGGGTAAAAATTGATATTGGATTTTCATTAAGTACTTTTGCTTTATTAATAGGTGGAATTTTATCTGTTATAGTAACCTTTATAATGTAAATAAAATGAATTATATAAAATCATTTGAAAAGTCAATCATATATATAGATTGGCTTTTTTATATTTCAAGATGAAAAAATATTAAATAATAGATATTATTGTTTATACTTGCCATGGTACTAAAGCTTATAGTATTATTTATTTAATTAAATGAAAAAATATAATATACACAGCTAAACAATGGAGGAAATAATGTTAAATATAGGATGTCATTTATCAACAACAAAGGGCTTTGAAAACATGGGAAAGGAAGCTTTAGAAATTGGAGCAAATACTTTTCAATTCTTTACTAGAAACCCTAGGGGTGGAAAAGCAAAAGATATAGATATGAAGGATATGGAAGGGTTATTAAAAATAGCAAAAGATAATAATTTTGCAACTATTTTAGCTCATGCTCCTTATACTTTAAATGCATGTTCAGCAGATGAAAGAACTAGAGAATTTGCAAGAGAAATGATGGAAGATGATTTAAATAGAATGGAACTTATGCCACATAACTTATATAATTTCCACCCAGGAAGTCATGTAAAGCAAGGGGTAGAAATAGGAATTAACTATATAGTAGAACTGTTAAATAATGTATTAAAAGAAGAGCAAACTACAACTGTTTTACTAGAAACAATGGCAGGAAAGGGATCTGAAGTTGGTAGAACCTTTGAAGAAATAGCAGAAATAATATCTAGAGTAGAATTAAAAGATAAAATGGGAGTATGTTTAGATACATGCCATGTTTACGATGCTGGATATGATATAGTAAATAACTTAGATGGAGTATTAGAAGAGTTTGATAGAGTAATTGGATTGGATAGATTAAAGGCAATTCACTTAAATGATAGTAAAAATCCATTTAAAAGCCATAAGGATAGACATGAAAAAATTGGAGAAGGATTCTTAGGATTAGATGCTATAACTAATATAATAAATCATCCCAAACTTAAACACTTACCATTTTTCCTTGAAACACCTAATGAGTTAGATGGATACGCTAAAGAAATTGAATTATTAAGAAGTAGATATCAAGATTAACTTGATATTATTTACTTTCTTGTGTATCATATTTGATAGTTAGAAAGGTGTGTTTTTAATGAAAGAATTAATAAAGGCTATTAAAGAGATAACGAGTGAAGAAATAATAAAGATTGTAATTAGCAATAAACTAAATAAAAGTGTAGAACATAATAAAATTAATGTAGTTTTAAAAATAAATAATAAGGGTAAAAAGTATTATCAAATAGAAAAGTTTACGGATAAACAAGTATTTCATGAAAATATTGAGTTTAACAATTTAGAAAAAGAATTAATTAAATTAGTAGCCAATAATTATAAACAATTAGCTGCTTGGTCTAATGATCAGACTTTTGATTTAAAGATATCTAAAAAAGGAAAGGTATTCTTAGGTAGAAAGAAGTCTGATAATAAAAATATAGCTAATAAAAGTCATAATAAAGAAAAGAACTACATCCTAAAAGAAGGAATGATAATTGAGCCTTTAATTGATTTAGGGGTTTTTACTAAAGAAGGTAAGGTTATTAATTCTAAATATGATAAGTACAAACAAATAAATAGATTTATTGAAATAATAGACGATGAAATAAAGAAAAATGATTATAAAGAACTAACAATATTAGATTTTGGTTGTGGTAAGTCTTACTTAACCTTTGTACTATATTATTATTTTGTAGAAATTAAAAATATTAAAGTAAAGATGATAGGTTTAGACCTTAAAGAAGATGTAATAAAAAAATGTAATGAAATAGCTAAGAGATATAAATATGATAATTTACATTTTGAACTTGGAGATATAAATGGGTATAAGTATGAAAATAATGTAGATATGGTAATAACATTACACGCATGTGATACTGCGACAGATTATGCTTTGTATAATGCAGTAAAGTGGAATGCTAAGATGATTTTTTCAGTTCCATGTTGCCAGCATGAATTTAACGCTCAAATGGAGCCAGAATCCTTATCTATTATTTCAAAATATGGTATAATTCAAGAAAGAGTATCTGCACTTATGACAGATGCAGTTAGAGGAAATCTATTAGAAGCAGTAGGATATAAAACTCAGCTTTTAGAATTTATAGATATAGCTCATTCACCTAAAAACATATTAATTAGAGCATCAAAAGGTAAAATTTCTTTAGAAAAGAGAGAAAAAGCTTTAAATGAAGTAGATGCTTTGATTAGAGAGTTTAAATTTAATCCTACATTATTAAATCTATTAAAAAATGATAAATTAATATGACCCACAATGCTGTGCTTAATTTAAGTACAGCATTTTTATTTATAATTAGGAATTAAAACTAAGATAATAATATATAAGAAGATAAATAACGAGGGAGGAGAATTATGAATAAAAATGAATTGAAAATAAAAATACAAAAAAAATTAAATAGTGAATATATAGGACAAGGAGAATATTTTAGAGACTTATCAGATTATTTTATTGAAAAAATAGATAAAAATGAAAAAGGAATATTGCTTGTTGCAGGGCAAAGGAATACATTTAAAAAGGTTAGCATTAGAACGGTTTTTGAAGAATTAAATGAAGAAAATTTAATTAATAATAAAAAATTAGAAGAGATTGATTTATCATCATATAACTTTAATTTGGGATATAATGCTTTTTTAACAGATTTATATGAAATATTAAATAGTAAGTCATCTGATGGTGTGATATTTAAGAATACTGAACAAGCATCTAAAGAAATAATAAATTTATTATCAAAAATTTATCCTAATTCATGCATAAAATTAAAAAATAGATATAAAGTTAAGAATAAATTTTTTGTAGATGCTGAAGAGGAAGAGAAGAATACTATAAATGAAATAGTATGTCATAATAAATTCTTTGTTTTTATCTACAATTATGAAGGGAAAATTGAGTTGACGGATTTTGTTGAGTCTTCTTTAAATAATGTTGATAAAGTTTTATATACGAGAGAGCTTACTGAAAAAGAAAAAAATAATATTATAAGAAGAAAGCTAAACAATGAAATAGATAAAATAAAGGATGAATATGGAATTCAATTACTTTTAGGTTATAAAGAAGATGTTAGTGAAAAAGAAAAGTATGGCGTAGGTGAGTATCTGCAAGAATCTTTTAGAAAAAAGGGAAGCTTTGCAATTACAGAATATATAAAATATAAATTTAGTAATCCAGTTAGGAGTCTAATAGAGAAAGAAAAATTAAGTGAAGGTGAGAAACTTTTAATATATGTAGAAAATAATGGATTAAGATGTAAAGTTAGGAGTACCATCTATAATATGAATAAATACTCAATTCCTACTTTAGAAGAAGTAAAATATAAGCTTGAATCAATAATAGGTTTAAAAGAATTAAAAGAATTTTTATTAAATATAGAAAATAATAATAAGGTTCAAAAAATTAGAGAAAGGCTAGGATTAAGGACTTCTTATATTTCTTTAAATATGATTTTTGCAGGTAATGCAGGTACAGGAAAAACAAATGCAGCAAGAATAACTTATGAATATTTATATGCTCTTGGATTATTATCCAAAGGGATATTAGTAGAAGTAAGTAAGGCTGATTTTATTACAGAAAATATTAATGAAACATCTAAAAGAACTAATGATATTATAAATTCAGCTTTAGGTGGAGTATTATTTATAGATGAAGCATATTCATTATTTCAAGGTGAAAATGATAAAATTGGTAAGGAAATAGTAGACTCATTGATAAAGGGTATCGAAGATAATAGAAATAATTTAACAGTTATTTTAGCTGGTTATGAAAAAGATATGGAAGAATTCTTAAGTATAAATCAAGGGCTTAAGTCTAGATTCCCTAATATAATACATTTTGAAGATTATACACCAGATGAAATGTATCAAATAGCAATTCAAATTGCGAAATCCAAAGGATATAGAATTTCAAAGAATGTAAAAAATGATCTAATTGACTTATTTATAAGAAATCAACTTACAGGGAAAAATGATTTAGGAAATGCAAGATTTGTAAGAAATATAATTGAAAATGCAATTATATATTCTTCAAGGAAATATTTAAATAATAATAAAAGAGAGATAGATCTTTTAGAAAGAGAAGATTTTAATTTCAAAGCTAATGCAAAATTTGATTTAGAAGAAAAATTGAAAAACATAATAGGCTTAGAAGAAGTAAAAGATTTATTAAGAAGTCAATATAAATTATTAATAGCTCAAGAAAAGAGAAAATCTGTTGGGGTAAATACAGAAATAGAACAGAATTTAAATATGGTTTTTGTAGGAAATCCTGGAACTGGAAAAACTAGTATTGCTAGATTAGTTGCTGAAATGTTAAATAGTATGGGTTTATTAAAAATTGGCCAATTAGTTGAATGTGATAGATCAAGTTTTGTGTCAAATATTCCAGGCGAAACGGCTAAAAAAACAGAAGAAAAATTTAAAGAAGCTCTTGGAGGTATTTTATTTATAGACGAGGCTTATACCCTTGCTAATGATAATTTAGGGAAAGAAGCAATAGAAACACTTCTAAAATTAGTTGAAGACTACTCTAGAGAAGTAATAGTTATATTAGCTGGCTATGAAGAGGAAATGGAAGATTTCTTTGATGTTAATATTGGATTAAGATCAAGATTTCCACTATGGACTAATTTTGAAGACTATAATCCAAATGAACTTTTAGAAATGGCAATTAGACTAATGGAATCAAAGGGATTTAAGTTATCTAAAAATGGGTATTCTGCTCTTAAGAAAAGTTTTATAGATATTTATGAAAATTCAGATTCACAATCTGGAAATGGTAGAATGGTAAGAAATTATGTTGAAAACCTAATAAGAGTACAAAGTATAAGGATAGCAGAAGAGGATACTAGTGTATATGAAATAAACTTAATAACTGCAAAGGATATTGAAAAATTAAATACATCTCAACATGATAATGAATTTGATTTGGAAAAGAGATTAGACAACTTAGTAGGAAATGAAGAAGCAAAAGAATTTTTACGAAGCCAGTATAAACTTATTAGAGTAAAAGAAAAGAGAAAAAAACTTGGACTATCTACGGATATAAATAGATATATGAACATAATTTTTACAGGAGAAATTGGAACTGGTAAAAAAACTGTTTTAAATATATTCTCAGAGACACTATATTGTATGGGAATAGTAAAAACTAAAAATATAGTTGAAATAAATAAGGATGAAGCAATAGATTGTATAAATAATAATACATCCTTTGAAGAAGTGTTAAATAAACAAATAGGAAAAGTTATTTATATAGATGGAGCAGAGTTTTTATTAGAACCATACTCTAATAAAATAATCAAAGATTTAATAAAATTTATGGATAAGAATAGCAATAACTCAGTGTTAACATTATCAGGAAAAGAAGATGATATTAGAAGATTAATGTACTTAAATCCAGAATTAAATTATAGATTTTCATCAATGTTAAATTTTAAAGATTATAGTAAAATTGAATTAATAAATATGACTTTAGGTATTCTTCAAGATAAGGGATATATTTTAGAGGATAGCACAGATAATGAATTAACAAAGACAATAGGTGAACTTTATGATAATGAAAATTTGACATTAAAAAATGCACTTATGGTAAAGCAGTATTTAGATATTTTGATTAGAGAACAAAGTATAAGAATCTGTGACACAAGAATAAACAATAAAGAAATGAACGTAATAGTTACAAAAGACTTAATTAAAAGTAAAGAAAAATTTATTCAAAAAAATATTTATAAGTAGACTATAAATTTCATAATTCCGAGTGTAGGAGGAATTATTTCCTTTAGTATTTGAATTGAATAAATAACATAGTCTGGCGACTTGGAGCAAAGCGACGGAGCAAGGACTATGTTATTTATTTAATTATCTTAGTTCTTTAATATTTGTTACTTTAATGTTTACATATTCATTATTTTCATAAATTACATGACTACCTGAATAAGGTTTTCCATCAACTAAGATTATTACTTTTTCAATTCCGTAATTATATGCATAGGTTAAAGCTAAAGTTTTTAAGGCAGAAATCTCGGTGCCAGAGCCAAAGTTTTTTAATAAATTATAATAAGAATTAGAGAGATCTACAGTTAAAGTATCTCCATTTAATTTTGCTGACTTAACTGATAAGTTATCACCAAACTTTAAAAAACTTTCATTAGGTAAATTCTTCATTTCGCTTGTTAAGGATGTTACTAAAGCACTATCGGTTACTTCTATAATTTTATTAGTAAAGTAGAATGTATCATCAGTAATATCATAATAATATATTCTACAATTCATATTTTTAATGTTTGATGATGATGTGTTAGTATCATCTGTATAACTATCCTCTTCGTATGGTATAGCACTACTATACTCAACATCAAAATATCCCTTAGGCAAATCACCTCTTAAAGATGTATATAAAGTATCTTCAAAATATATTGCTATTTTATTTGTATTTAAATTATAACCATAGGTTGAAAGTAAAGATGCTAAAAGACCACTTTCTGTTGAAGAGCCTAACAACATTTTATCAACATAAGAGGATGAAAATACTACTTTTAGAATACCTTCTTTTTCGTCTAATTTTGCTGAAGTTACTTCTACTTCCTTAGTTAAATTTAAGAAGTTTTTATTTGGAGAATAATCTTGAAGTTCTTTAGTTAAAGCTCTTATTATAGCTTTATCTGTAATTTCTATTTCTTTATCTACATAATACATTTCATATTTTTCTGTATCGAAATAAAATAATCTAACTGTCTTTTTTGTTTTAGATGGATTTTCAATTTGAGGCTTGTCATTCCCATTATTACTTTCATCATTTTTATCTTCAATATTTGGATTATTTGAATTATTAGGAGGTGTATTTTCTTTATTTTTACTACAGCCAATTAATATTATTGAAAAAAATAGAGAGAATAATAAAAGAAAGAGTTTCTTTTTCATAAAATCACTTCCTTATTGCGTTATTAGTATATTTTATTTAGTTATTTAAATATTATTGACAAAAATGATATAAAATAATGATAAAATATATTACAAACAAATAATTATAAAAGGAGAGAGTATGAAGAAATTTTTAAAGTTTTGTGGAATAATAATAATTTTAATTATTTTAGTAATTGGAATTTTAGTCTTCACATTTAAAGATAAAATAAGTCTTACAGTTAGTATCTTTAATAAGTATTCAGAATTTGTAGAAGAGAATGATTTACTAGCAGGAAATGATTTTTCCATTAGTCAAGAAAGTAATAAAGACTATGAAGAAGTCGAATATAAAAATACAAATGGAGTACCTTTAACATTGGATATTTTTCATGCAAAGAAAGAGCTGAAAAATGGTTCGCCTGTTATTATTTATGTTCATGGAGGAAGTTGGGTATATGGGGATAAAGAAATTCCAAATGCTATATCACCATTACTAGATGCTTTTAGAGATGAGGGATATGTAATAATTAGCACAAGTTATGAGCTTATGCGTGGTGAAGAAATTTTTAATAAGCAAATAAGTGATGTTAAGGATACTATTAGATGGGTTCATAAAAATAAAGATGAATATAATTTTAATGAAAATAAAATAGGAATAATAGGTGCGTCTTCTGGAGCACACTTAGCACTAATGGCTGCATATAGCGATAATGATGATTTTATTGATGATGAGATTTTAAAGGAATATCCATCTAAAGTGAAATACTTAATTGATTTTTTCGGACCAACTGATTTAAATACATTAGATATGAATAATGTTAATTGGGATTTAGAACAAATTATTAATTCTGTTGGAGAAAATAAAGAAGAAACATTAAATAAATATAGTCCTATAAATTATGTAGATAAGAACGAACCAAATACATTAATAATTCATAGTAAAAAAGATGTTATGGTGCCCTATGAAAATGCTGAAATATTATATGAGGAGCTTTTAAACAACAAAAATAAAGTTAATATCATTCCTTTAGAAGGAGCAACACATGATTTTTCAGAATTTGATATGGAAGAAATCATATCTGTAGGAACTAAGATGCTTGAGTTTATTGTACGAAATATGTAGGAAAAGAATATTATATATTTGTTTAGCTAATTATATCTAATATAATAAAGAATTTCTTTATATACAAAGGAGGATAACTATGAAAGTTGTAGTAGTTGGATGTACCCATGCTGGTACATCAGCAGTAGTAAATTTAAAGATATTATACCCTGATGCAGAAATAGTTGTATATGAAAAAAATGATAATATATCATTTCTATCCTGTGGTATAGCATTAAGTGTTGGAAAGATAGTCACTGAGCCAGAAAAGTTATTTTACAACTCTCCAGAAAAATTAGAAGAGAGCGGAGTAACAACGAGAATGAAGCATGAGGTATTAGATATAGATTTTGATAATAAAAAAATAAAAGTTAAAGATTTAACTAGTAATGAAGAAATTGAAGATAGTTATGATAAGCTACTTTTAACATTGGGTTCTTGGCCAATTATTCCAAAACTAGAAGGTATAGAATTAGATAATATTTTATTATGTAAGAATTATCATCATGCAAAGATTATAGATGAAAAGAAAGGTTCAGCTAAAAATGTGATAATAATCGGTGCTGGTTATATTGGGGTAGAATTAGCAGAAGCTTTTGAAAGACTCGGGAAAAAAGTTACATTAATAGATGCTGAAGATAGGATAATGTCTAAATATTTAGATAAGGAATTTTCAGATGTGGCAGAAAAAGAATTTACAAGTAGAGGGATAAAACTTGTTTTAGGAGAAAAGGTAGTAAAGTTTAACGGAAGTAATGGAAAGGTAGAAAAAGTTATTACAGATAAGGGTGAATATGAAGGTGACTTAGTGGTATTATGTATAGGTTTTAGACCTAATACAAAATTAATTGAAGGTAAGTTAGATACTTTAAAAAATGGAGCAATAATTATAGATGATTATATGAGAACAAGTAAAGAAGATGTATTCGCAGCTGGGGATTGTTGTATGGTTAAATATAATCCAGCTAAGGATAATAGATATATTCCACTTGCAACAAATGCTGTCAGAATGGGAATGTTAATTGCGAGAAATATAGAAAAACCTTCACTGAAGTATATGGGGACACAAGGAACTTCTGGCATAAAGATTTATGATGTATGTATTTCATCTACAGGTCTTACTGTAGAAAGTGCAAAAGCAACAACTAATTTAGATGTAGATAGTATTATTATTCATGAAAATAATAGACCGGAGTTTATGCCTACTTTTGATGATGTAATGGTAAAATTAGTTTTTGAAAAAGAAAGTAAGAGGATAGTTGGAGGGCAAATTGCATCTAAAGTAGATGTGACAGAGTTTATGAATACTTTATCAGTAGTTATTCAAAATGATATGACTATAGAGGAATTAGCGATGACAGATTTCTTCTTCCAACCTCATTTCAATAAGCCATGGGGAATACTAAATCAAGTTGCTTTAAAGAAAATAGATTAAATCTAAAAATAATGTTATCAATTTGATAAAAGTTATAAAAAACGTTGTAAAACTTAGCTAAATAGCATATTTAACCAAAGTGATAAAGAGTTATCATAATGATAACTCTTTATTTTTTTATTTAAAAAACTTGCATTTATTAATATAAATTAGAGAAAAACTTATATCAAATGTTATAAAAAGTTGGCATATAACTTGCTTTTAAAATACATATGATGAATGGATATTAAGGTTTATATAAAAATATAAGGGGGAGAAAAATGGATTTTAAGAAAATAAGAATAGAAGCAGAAGGATATGAGAATCAAATGACTAAATTTTTAAGAGATTTAGTTGCTATTCCTGGTGAAAGCTGTGAAGAAAAAGGTGTTGTTGAGCGTATTGCTGAAGAAATGAAAGCAGTAGGATTTAATAAAGTTGAAATAGATCCACAAGGTAATGTTTTAGGATATATGGGAACTGGTGAAACTTTAATAGGATTTGATGCTCATATTGATACTGTTGGTATCGGAAACAGAGATAACTGGACATTTGATCCATATGAAGGATATGAAACAGATACTGAAATAGGTGGACGTGGAACTTCAGACCAATTAGGAGGAATAGTTTCAAGTGTTTATGGTGCAAAAATAATGAAAGATTTAGGTCTTTTAAATGAAAAATATACAGTTTTAGTTGTTGGAACAGTTCAAGAAGAGGACTGCGATGGTCTTTGCTGGGAATATATAATTAAAGAAGATGGAATAAGACCAGAGTTTGTTGTTTCTACAGAGCCTACAGATGGTGGTATTTACAGAGGACAAAGAGGAAGAATGGAAATTCGTGTTGATGTTCAAGGGGTTTCTTGCCATGGTTCAGCTCCAGAAAGAGGAGATAATGCAATTTATAAAATGGCTGAAATATTAATGAACATTAGAGATTTAAATGAAAATGATGCAGCTGAAGGTAAAGAGATAAAAGGATTAGTAAAGATGTTAGAAGAAAAATATAATCCAAAATGGAAGGAAGCTAATTTCTTAGGAAAAGGAACTATTACGACTTCTGAAATATTCTTTACTTCACCAAGCCGTTGTGCTGTTGCTGATTCTTGTTCAATATCATTGGATCGTCGTATGACAGCAGGTGAAACTTGGGAAAGCTGTTTAGAAGAAATTCGTGAGCTTCCAGCAGTAAAGAAATATAATGCAAAAGTAAGTATGTATAACTATGATAGAGCAAGCTATACAGGATTAATATATCCAATTGAGTGTTATTTCCCAACATGGGTAATTCCAGAAGATCATATGGTTACAAAATCAATGGAAGAAGCTTATAAAGGCCTTTATGGAGATACTAGAAGTGGTGCAGCTAATGCTGATGAAATGAGAAAAGCTCGTCCTCTTACTGATAAATGGACATTTTCTACTAATGGAGTTTCAATTATGGGACGTAATGGAATACCAGTAATAGGATTTGGACCTGGAGCAGAAGCTGAGGCACATGCTCCAAATGAAATGACTTGGAAGGAAGATTTGGTTAAGTGTGCTGCTGTATATGCTGCATTACCAACAATATATTGTACTAATAAAGAAAAATAATTATAGATATAAAAAATGAAGGGTAGGAATTTAAAAATGGCTTTAATGGATCAGTATATAGGTGAACTAAATAAATTAGATTTTTCAAAAATGTATAATGATGATTTTATGGAAACTTGGAAAAAGAGTGATGATGAATTAAAGGCTGTATTTACCGTAGCCGAAGCTTTAAGAGACTTAAGAAAAAATAATATATCAACAAAGATATTTGATAGTGGACTTGGAATTTCCTTATTTAGAGATAATTCTACTCGTACAAGATTTAGTTTTGCATCAGCTTGTAATCTTTTAGGATTAGAAGTTCAAGATTTAGATGAAGGAAAATCTCAAGTAGCTCATGGAGAAACAGTTAGAGAAACTGCTAACATGGTATCTTTTATGGCAGATGTTATCGGCATTAGAGATGACATGTATATAGGCAAGGGAAATACTTACATGAGAGAAGTATCTAAAGCTGTAAGAGAAGGATTTGAAGAAGGAACATTAGAGCAAATACCTACATTAGTTGATTTACAATGTGATATTGACCATCCAACTCAATCTATGGCAGATGCATTACATTTAATTAATGAATTTGGAGGAATTGAGAACTTAAAGGGTAAGAAAGTTGCTATGACTTGGGCTTATTCTCCATCTTATGGTAAACCATTATCAGTTCCACAAGGAATTATTGGATTATTAACAAGATTTGGCATGGATGTTGTCTTAGCTCACCCAGAAGGATATGAAGTAATGCCAGAAGTTGAAGAAGTAGCTAAAGAAAATGCAATTAAGTCTGGTGGTTCATTTACTAAGACAAACTCTATGGAAGAAGCATTTAAGGATGCAGATATAGTATATCCAAAGAGCTGGGCTCCATTTGTTGCAATGGAAAAGAGAACTGATTTATATGGAAATGGAGACTTTGATGGAATCAAAGAATTAGAAAAAGAATTACTTGCTCAAAATGCACAGCATAAAGATTGGCAATGTACTGAGGAATTAATGATGACTACTAAAGATGGAAAGGCATTATACTTACATTGCTTGCCAGCAGATATTACTGGTGTTAGTTGTGAAACAGGAGAAGTTGAAGCTTCAGTATTTGATAGATATAGAAAGCCATTATATAAAGAAGCTAGTTATAAACCATATGTAATAGCAGCTATGATCTTCTTAAGTAAGGTTAGTAATCCACAAGAAGTATTAGCTAGATTAGAAGAAGCTAAAAAAGAAAGACATATTAAATAGACTTTACATTTAAACGAGGCTTTTATCCAAGAAGAAAATAAAAGGGTAAAAGCCTTAAAAATTAAAATATCATATATTCTGAAAGTTTGAGGGAGAGAATTATGAAAAAGAGAATTGTAATAGCTTTAGGGGGAAATGCATTAGGTAATAATTTGGCAGAACAAATGAGTGCAGTTAAATCAACAGCAAAGGCTATTGTAGATTTAATTGAAGAAGGACATGATGTTGTAATATCTCATGGAAATGGCCCACAAGTTGGAATGATAAATCTTGCAATGGATGCATTAGTAAAAGTGGACACAAAATATTCATCAATACCAATGTCAGTATGTGTAGCCATGAGCCAAGGGTATGTAGGGTACGATTTACAAAATTCTATTAGAGAAGAATTATTAAATAGAAATATTAATAAATCTGTTGCAACTATAATCACTCAAGTGGAAGTAGATAAAAATGATAAAGCTTTTGAAAATCCAACAAAGCCAATAGGAAGTTTTATGACAAAAGAAGAAGCAAATATATTAATTTCAAAGGGGATTAATGTAGTTGAAGATGCTGGAAGAGGATATAGAAGAGTAGTTGCATCTCCAAAACCAAAGAGCATAATTGAAATTGAAATTATTAAAAATTTAGTAGAGTCAGGAAATGTTGTTATTGCTTGTGGAGGTGGTGGAATTCCAGTATTGAAAGAAGGAAACCATTTAAGGGGAGCAAGTGCAGTTATTGATAAGGACTTTGCAAGTGCTACATTAGCAAAAGAATTAGATGCAGATTTTTTAATAATTTTAACCGCAGTAGAAAAGGCAGCTATTAATTATGGAAAAGAAAATGAAAAATGGTTAGATAATGTTTCTGTAGAAGAAATGAAGAAATATGTTGAAGAGGGACATTTTGCACCGGGATCTATGAGACCTAAAGTTGAAGCAGGTATAGATTTTGCTGAATATAAAGAAGGAAGTTCATCACTTATTACTTTATTAGAAAAAGCAAAGGATGGAATTTTAGGTAACACTGGTACGAGAATAACAAAATAGATTTAGGGGTGAAAAATATTATGTCTGAAAAAATACAATGGAAGGAAAACACCATGCCTAAAAATGAAGTTACTTTAGACTTTTTAAGTATGAATGAAATAAATAAAGCTAGGAACTTTCATAAAAGTTTTCCTGAATATAGTGTTACACCATTAGTTAATTTAGAAAACTTAAGTAAAAGATTAGGTCTTGGTGATATATTTTTAAAGGATGAATCATATAGATTTGGATTAAATGCATTTAAGGTGCTTGGGGGATCTTATGCCATGGCTAAGTATTTAGCTAAAAGATTAGATATGGATATTAAAGATTTGCCATATTATAGGTTGGTTTCCAATGAAATTAGAGAAAAACTTGGTGATATTACTTTTGTAACAGCAACTGATGGAAATCACGGCAGAGGGGTTGCTTGGACTGCCAATAGACTAAAACAAAAATCAGTAGTATACATGCCAAAAGGATCTTCTTTAACTAGGCTTGAAAATATTAGAAAAGAAGGTGCTGATGCATCAATAACTGAAATGAACTATGATGATGCTGTAAGACTTGCAGCTAAATATGCAGATGAGCATAACGGAGTAGTAATTCAAGATACTGCATGGGAAGGCTATGAAGAAATTCCAGCATGGATAATGCAAGGATATGGAACTATGGGATTAGAAGCTTTAGAACAATTAAGAAATGATTATAAAGTAGAAAGACCTACACATATATTCTTACAAGCAGGAGTAGGCTCACTTGCGGGAGGTATTCAAGGATTCTTTGCATCAGTTTTTGGAGATGAATGCCCAACAACTGTAATAGTGGAAGCAAAGGAAGCAGCTTGTTATTATGAATCTGCTATAGCTAATGATGGTAATCCAAGAGCAGTTGGTGGTGATATGCCTACAATAATGGCTGGTCTTGCATGTGGCGAAGTTAATATAACAGGGTTTGAAGTTTTAAAAAATTATTCAAAGGTATTTGTTTCAGCACCAAATTATGTAGCTGCTAAT
The DNA here is from genome assembly GCF_033043255.1 of Clostridium lamae. Lineage (NCBI taxonomy): Bacteria > Bacillati > Bacillota > Clostridia > Eubacteriales > Clostridiaceae > Clostridium > Clostridium lamae. The sequence goes on from NZ_JASCQJ010000016.1 coordinate 44,034, forward strand.
GGTATGAGAATTCTTGGTAATCCATTAAATGGAGATGAGAAGGTAATATCAGGAGAATCAGGAGCTGTTACTCTAGGATTAGTTTATGAATTAATGACAAATCCTGAATATAAGGAATTAAAAGAAGCTATTGGACTAGATGAGAATTCTAAAGTACTTTTATTTAGCACAGAAGGAGATACAGACCCAGATAAGTATAGGGAAATAGTTTGGGAAGGAACTTACAATAGATAAGTTACTCTTATGCAATATTTATAAAAAGGAGCAATTCTAATAATAAAGGAATAGCTCTTTTTTTTATTCTTTAGTAATTTATATACAGATTTCAAAATTGGATATAATCATAAATAGAATAATTTTACTGAGTTCAAATTTAATTTATAAAACTAAAATATTACAAGAACTATAGTAGAAAAATATAATGCAGGAGTGATAGTATGTTATCGCTAAAAAATATAACAAAATCATATGTAACAGGCGAATTTAAACAGATTGCTTTAGGTGGTGTAAGCTTAAACTTTAGGCAAAATGAATTTGTTGCCATACTTGGACCAAGTGGGTCAGGCAAGACTACTTGTCTAAATATTATTGGAGGATTAGATAAATATGATAGCGGAGATTTGATTATTAACGGAAAATCTACAAGAGAATTTAAGGATTCAGACTGGGATGCATATCGCAATAATAGTATAGGATTTATTTTTCAGAGTTATAATTTAATTAATCATTTAAGTATTTTATATAATGTAGAGATTGGAATGACGTTAAGTGGAGTTTCTGCACCTGAAAAACATAAGAAGGCTTTAGAAGTATTAGAGAGGGTTGGGCTTAAAGATCATGTTTTTAAAAGACCAAATCAGCTTTCAGGGGGACAGATGCAGAGGGTTGCTATTGCAAGAGCACTTGCTAATGACCCTGATATAATATTGGCTGATGAACCAACAGGCGCATTAGATTCTAAAACTAGTATTCAAATAATGAATCTTATAAAAGATATAGCTAAGGACAAATTAGTTATAATGGTAACTCATAATTCAGATATTGCTAAGGAGTATGCAGATAGAATAGTTGAATTCAGAGATGGGTATGTTATTTCAGATACTAACCCTTTAGAAGCTGAAAAAAGTAGTGTTTCATATAGTCTTAAAAAGACAAGTATGAGTTTCTTTACAGCTTTAAAATTATCTGGAATGAATATAAAAACTAAAAAATGGAGGACTTTCTTAACTGCTTTTGCATCAAGTATAGGTATTATAGGAATAGCATTAATTTTATCACTTTCAAATGGATTTGATAAACAAATAGATATTTTTGAATCAGATACATTATCAGGGTTTCCTATAATTATATCCCAAAAGGCAGCTGAAGTTGACATAAATTCTATGATGGAACATAGTAGAGAAATGAGAAAAGAGATTATGGGGGAGGATAAAGAAGATACAAGTAAGTATCCTGAAACAAATTTTATATATCCTTACAATAGTAAAGAAAATACAATTATTCATACGAATAAACTTTCGGATGAGTATGTAAAATATATTGAGAGTATTAATGAAAATTTACTTTCAGGAATTTCATTAACTCGCTTAGTAAATATGAATTTATTAAAAAAAGTTGATAATATAGCAACTCCAATTAATGCATCAGATTTGAAGCTATCTTCTTATCCAATAAAGATAGATAGTAATTCTGAAGGGTATTTAGAAACATCTTATGATTTGCTTGCAGGATCATTTCCGAAAACTATGAATGATTTAATTTTAGTGGTAGATGAATACAATAAATTAGATACTGCAATTTTAGAAGCACTAGGAATTGATAGTAATGTAGAAGAAATTAATTTTAATGATATAATAGGATATGAAATAAAGGCGATTTTAAATAATGACTATTATAAAAAAATAGGGAATTACTTTACTTTAACAGGGAATCCAAATAATATGATTGAAATATACAATAATGAAAGAGCAATACCTTTAAACATAACAGGAATTTTAAGAATTAAAAAGGATGTTACAATTCCAGTTTTATCACAAGGATTATCTTACTCAGATGAATTAAGTAAGTACTTTATAGAAGATGCTAAAAAATCGGAAGTTGTAAAGGCTCAGGAAGAAGTTTCATATAATATATTTACTGGAGAAAGCTTTAAGCAAGACAGCAACGTGAGAAATTCTAGGAATACTAATACTAAAGATAATCTTCTTGCATCTATAGGGGCAACTTCAATTCCTTATATGATAACCTTATACCCAAAAGATTTTGCTACTAAAAAAGCTATAACAGATTACTTAGATGTTTGGAATGAAGGAAAAGATAAAGAGGATGTAATAGTATATAATGATATGGCCAGTACATTTGTAAGTTTATCAGGAGGAATAATGGATGCTATAACAATGGTACTAATAGCATTTGCTGGAATATCATTAATAGTTTCCTTAATTATGGTTGGAATAATAACATATATATCTGTTCTGGAAAGAACAAAGGAAATAGGAGTTTTAAGAGCATTAGGTGCAAGAAAGAAGGACATTGCAAGAGTTTTTAATGCAGAAACATTTATTGTTGGAAGTTGTTCAGGTATTTTAGGAATAGTTATTGCTTATCTATTAACATTTCCAATAAACAACATACTTTATGATATTACTGATTTAAAAAACGTAGCAATTTTAAATCCAGTTCATGCAATTGTTTTAGTAATTATAAGTGTATTATTAACTATGCTTGGAGGTACTATACCAGCTAAGATAGCTTCTAAGAAGGATCCAGTTGAAGCTTTAAGAACGGAGTAACATTATTAAGTAAGTAGATATATTAACTTAGTAGGGTTGAATATTTCAAAGTAGTTATTTCTTTGAATTTATAATATAATTATTTTAATAAGTAAATAAAGAATTAAGAGGGATATAAATGAAATCTTTATTGGTAAAAGATAGAAATGAGTTAACCAAAGCAGAAAATAAAATTTGTGATTATATAGAAGAATATATGAATAGTAGTATATATATGACAGTAACTGAAATAGCTAATAATTGCGGTGTTGGTGAAGCAACAGTCACAAGATTTTGTAGAAAGCTTGGATTTAGAAGTTTTTTAGAATTTAAGATGACAATGGCACAAGAGTTCAAGAATAATGGATATAATAATGCTGATATTAGTGATGAAGCAGCTAGAAATGAAGTGTTATCAGAGGATGATTCTCTAGGTGAATTTGTTAAAAAATTTTATGATATGAATATAAGTTCTTTAGAAAACACTTTAAAGAAAATAGATTATACAATAATTGAAGAAATATCAGATATATTGGTAAAAGCAAAAAGAATAGCTTTTGCAGGTGTGGGACACTCTGGATTAATTGCAGAAGATGCATATTATAAGTTTATGAAAGTAGGTTTAGCTTGTAACTTCTATAGAGATAGTCATACTCTTCTAATGATGGCATCTTTAATGAAAGAAGATGATGTATTATTCATTATTTCAAATAGTGGTAATACAGAAGAGGTGAATATGGCAGCGGAAATTGCTAGAGAAAATAATGTACGGGTAATTTCTATAACAGAAAATTTGTTGTCAAAATTAGCAAGGGTTAGCGACTACGTATTAAACTATACATATCAAGAAATAAAGCTTGATATGGAATCCTTAGGAATAAGGATATCCCAGAGTTTCTTAGTAGATTTAATATGTACTAATGTTATAAGAAAAAACAAAGAAATAGCAATAGAATCTAAGATTAAAACAGAAAATGCAATTAAAAGAATAAGTAAATAATTAGAAAATAAGCAATGAGGCTTTATTAAGTCGCATTGCTTTATTTTTTAAGTAAAAACAATTTTCAAAAAAATAGAAAAAAAATTTCAAAAACTATTGCTGAAAAGGTTTTACAATGTTAACATTAAATAAATAATATAACTAAATTAAACAATTAAGTTAAAAAAAGGTAATTTTAGTTCTGCAGGCTAATTTTATAATTATTTAGTAGACACAATTATATGCATCATAATACAAAAGATATAAAAAATTATGATTAAAATATAAAAAGGAGTGAGAAGAGTGAAAAAGTCTACAAAAAAAATAGTTAGCTTTCTAATAGGGACTTTCATTGTTTTAGGAGTTTTTTCAGGAAATGTATATGCGAATTCTATTGAAAAGTATAAGGGAAGCAATGTTGCTGATAGTATAAATAGTAAAATACCCGAAGAAGTAAAAGAAGAAAATACCCCAACTTTAGATTTAATGTACATTATATATATAGAAAATAGAGATGGAGGAAGTATTTATCAAGAGTTTCCGGATGGTTCAAAAAGGGAAATGGGAAATGTAATAAGAGCTGGTAAATATCCAACAACTTCTTCAGCAGGTTTTTGGGCATCTCACTATGATGCTGCTAATGATGGATCTCATTCTGGTGTAACAGCTACAGCTTCAAATAATGTCCATGTAAGAGTAGGTCCTAGCGAAAGTTATGATCCTATAAAAGCAGCTGAAATAACAAAGACATCAGTACCAAGCCTTTCTCCAGCAGATATTGAGGCAGCAGGAGTTTGGATGCCAAGGCAATTTACTATAGGAACAGAGGATGATTATGTTTATTCAGAAATTAATAATCCAGTGAAGTTTACTGATAGTATAATTTATACAGATATCTTGGGTGGAAGTGAAATTTTTGGGGGAAACAGTGGAGCCTTTGTTGGGAACCCAGTTCAATTTTTAGATAGCGATGAAGAATGGAAGTCACTTGATTATTATTATAATGGTAGTTTTGATAAACCAATACCTGAAGATTTAAGAATAATAGTAAGTAAACCATCAATAGATATTGGATCACCAGTAAGTATTGAAATTGAAAACTGGGCAGCAGGAGATACAGTGAATGGTGAATACAAAGAAGCTAATGGAAGGGTGTTACTTAATTATGAGGATGGAACTAGTAAACATATAGCAGATATAATTCAAAGAGTAAGAGGAACAGGAAGATTTGGAGGAACTGAATATTCTCACGTGGGAACATTTAGAGCAAGTCATCCAGGAGTTATTTGTTTATCTACTTCTCCAAAGATTGGTAAATCAGGCTGGGGAAAATATATTGACTACTCAGGTGGAATTCAATTAGTACCAGCTAATCATGCTAAGTTCTTAGCTTATAATGTGGATCAAAAAGCTTTTATAGATGGAGCTTTCTCACAGCAACCTCATTATGGAATAATAGCTAGTATTGGATCAAATAAAGAAGATCTTTATAATCCAGAATACGCACCAAATGGAGAAGTAACTTTTGACCCTATTTTAGAAGCAGTAGCACCTCTTTATTCTCAATACTTAAAACCTAAGTATATAGAGGGTGACGTTGAAAATAGTACTAGGTTTGTTATATCAGAAGATTTTGGTGCTAATTATCAAGATGTCCCTACAATCATGGGATTAACTGGCTTTAGTGAACATGCATCATCTTTTGAAGAATCACCAGTTGCAAATTGGACAAACATTAAGATTCTATTAGAATATTAATTTTAATGAGGTGAGTAATATGAGGAAGAATTTAAAAGTTAAAATAGCTGCATTATCAGCTGTGTTGATATCAAGTATGGTTATATCAGCTTTTTCTGATAATAAATTAGTTTATGCAGATGAAAATGAATCAATTAGCATTAATGAAGTAGATTTAGATAGAGAGATATATGAAGAAGAATTAAAATTAATGTTTCCAGATGAGAATTTTAGAAATGTGATTATTAGGACAGTTACTTTTACCACTTATACTAATCCTCAGGATATTCCAGATATACAATCCAATAAAGTTACTTTAAGAAAATTGCAATCTGTAAAGTATTTATTAGCTGTTGAAGAAAAAATTAAGTCAATAGAAGGAATATCCTATTTACCAAATCTCTTTGAAGTAAATTTAGAGGGTAATCACATAAATATAATTCCAGAAGAAATAACTAAATTAGAAGGTTTAGATAAGTTAATAATTTCAAGAAATAAAATAGAAGAGCTACCATCATATATTGGAAATATGAAAAAGCTTCGTTGGTTTGATATTTCTCAAAATTTATTAACTTCTCTACCAAAGGAAATTGGTAATATTACAACATTAGACAGACTAGATTTCTCACAAAATAAAATAATTGAAATACCAGCTGAAGTAAATAATCTAAAAAAGCTTATAAGATTAGTTGCTTATGGTAATGAACTAACAACTTTCCCAAATGATATAGTAGCATTACCAGTTTTAAGAGAATTAAGTCTTTTTAATAATAATATAACAGAGTTACCTGATAATATAGGTTCTTTCCCTGAGCTTATGTATTTAAGAATTGGAAAGAATAAACTTACTTCACTACCAGAAAGTATTGGTGGATTAAATAAATTATATACATTAAGCATTGATAATAATGAATTAAGTAGGTTACCTAATAATATAGTAAATCTTAGTAGATTAACAGAAATAAATTTATCAAATAACAAAATAGATGTATTACCAGAAAATATGGATAAGTTAGTAAGTTTAAAAGAAATAAATTTAGAAAATAACAGTTTAGAGAACTTTCCTAATTTATCACCTTTAAGTGCTTTAAAGACTTTATATATTTCAAAAAACAATATAAAAGAAGTGGATATGAATTTTGTTCCAGTTTCATTACAATATATAGATTTATCAAAAAATCAATTAAGTTCAGTTCCGATTATAGAAAATATCAAGCATTTAGATCTTTCTTTTAATAATATACAAGAAGTTCAAGAAGAAATAAGTAAGATGAAAGTAATATCATATTTAGGATTAAATGATAATGAAATAAAAGTATTACCTAATAGTATAGGAAGCTTGATAACTTTAACAGGAATAAACTTAAGTCACAATAAATTAGAAGTATTACCAATGGAATTAGGTAGTTTATCAAAGTTACAAGGTTTATATATAAGTAATAATGAATTATTAGATATACCAAGTTCAATAGGAAATATAGCAGAATTAAGATTTATTTTTGCAAATAATAATAGATTAACTACAATACCAAAAGAAATAACTGCTATTGAAAAATTGAAGAAAGTGGATTTAAGAAATAACTATTTAACAAAATCAGAATTTAGTGATAAGGTTAATGTTTTGTTAAATGAAAACTTTATTAAAGGTATGGAAGGACAATTTGAAATAGAGAAAGTTTCTAATAAAAAGATAGACTTCAAAATAGGAGAAGAAATAAATTTATTAGATTATATAAAAATTAAGGGATCAGATAAGAAGATACCTTTAGGAGTGATGGAAATTGAAGATATATCTAATAAAGAATTCTTTGTTACGGGAAGCAATTCCACTAGTATAGTTGGAACAAAGAAAGGCAATGGAAAAGTAATAATTAAAATTAAAAATTCTACAGTAGATAATGCTACTGAAACTTTAGGTGTAAGGATAAAAGGTAAGTAAATATAGAAAAGAGTCTGATATTTCTCAGACTCTTTTCATTTTGAAATATATTTTCAAAATATGTGAAAAAATATTCCGAAAAGTATTGATTTAGTAATTTTTGGATGATAGAATTATATTAAAGAAAAATAAAACGTAGAAAGGAAGTCTAGTATGAATTTGATTAATATATTGAAAAAAGAATCAATATCCCTAATAGTAAGTCTTCCAGAAAATAATTTAGAACTTGCTGAAGCGGCATTATCAGCAGGAGCAGATATATTAAAAATCCATATTAATGTGGAGCATAGAGCAAGCAAAACTAGGTTTGGATCTCTAGAAGAAGAATTAAAGAATATTAAAGAGATAGTTTCACTTTGTAAAAAGTATGATAGACCTATAGGAATTGTTGCTGGAGGGCATGATAAAATACCAATGTCAGAAATAGATGGAATAATTGATGAAGGCTTTAACTTTATCTCATTATATGATAAACATATGAATCCATTAGTATTTAATAAAGATATTGATAAGATGGTGGCTATAGATAATGAATACAAATTAGAATATGTAAAAGCTTATGATGAATTGCCTATAGATATATTAGAGTGTTCTATTATGGAGCCATCTACTTATGGAAATGAATTAACAGTGAGAGAATTATTACAATATAAATCAATCAGAGGTGCTACTTCTAAACCTATAGTAATACCAACTCAAAGGAGTATAACACCTGAACAAAGTATAGTATTACAACAAATTGGTATTAATGGGTTAATGATTGGAGCAATAGTAACTGGTAAAACAAAAGAATCAATTTATGAAGCTACATTAAAATATAGAAAAGTTATAGATGATTTTAATAAAAAAGAGGATTAAATATGAATAATAAAGTTTTATATATACCACTAGATGATAGACCAGTAAATTTAGATTTAGTTATTCAGTTAGCTAATCTAAGGGGGTTAGAAATAAAAACGCCTAAAAGTGAAGATTTAGGCTTCTTTTTAAAAGAAGGAAATGTAGAAGAAATAGTAAATTGGTTAAATTGTGAAGAGGGAGATGCATTAATAATATCCCTAGATATGTTTCTATATGGTGGTTTAATTGCTTCTAGAACTGATAAAAGACCAGCTGATGATGCAATAAAAATATTAAGTAATTTAACAGAATATAAGAAGAATAATAGAAAAGTAAAGATATATGCCTTTTCAAATATTATGAGGTTATCTATATCTGTATCCAGTGATGAAAGTCAAGTATGGTGGGATAAAATAAATAAATATAATGAATTAAGATATAGGGTAGAGTCATTAAATGAAACTGAATTTAAAAGTAATTTAGAAAAAATAGAATTGGAAATACCACAAGAAGTATTAAATACTTATTTAAGTACTAGAGAAAGAAACCATAAAATTAATATGGAAGCCATAAATCTTGTAAAAGATGAAATAATTGATTTTCTAATACTATCACAAGAGGATTGCTCTAAATATGGATTACATTTAATAGAGCATGAAAAGATACATGAAAAGATAAATAAAGATAACATAAAGGATAAAGTATATGTTTATCCAGGTGCCGATGAAATTGGACAAATACTTCTTAGTAGGTATGTAAACGATGTTGAGAATTATAAACCTAAGGTTTATATAGATTTTGATGATAATAAATTAAAAGAAGTTATTCCAAAATTTGAAGATAGACCTCTAAATGTAAATATAATTGAACATTTAAAAAGTACCAATGCAATAATAGTAGATAACTATAATGAGTGTGATTATATACTTGCAATTACAACTCCAAATATTCCATATATAGATATGGCAGAAGGGAAAGCAGAAAACTACAATAAAAACAATACTATTGATGAGCTTATTGAGAGAATAAAAAGATATGTTAAGTTAGGAAAGAATGTAGGAATAGCTGATTTATCTTTTGCAAATGGTGGAGATAGTTATCTTATAACAAGATTAAAAGAAGAAGATTTATTGCTTAAGGTAGTAGCTTATGGAGCTTGGAATACTGCTGGAAATGCAATGGGTACTACAATTTCTCATGGAAATATAATTTCAACCTTATTATCAAAGGGGATGATTGATTATAATAATTCTTTACAAAGTCTAAAATTTTTAATAGAGAGATATTGTGATGATTATATGTATCAGAGCTATATTAGAAATGAAGTAAATAAAGAAGTATTAAAAGAAGATTTAAGCATTTTTAATATGAAAAAAAGGGTGAATAAAATAGATAAATTTATTGAAAAAGAGTTAAGAAAAATGATTAATGATTATTTTTCTAGAAGTGAAGTTAATTACTTAGAGGCTAAGGGATTTATAGAAGAAATAAATGTAAATGCAATATTGCCTTGGAACAGAACCTTTGAGGTTAAATGTGAAGTGAATATTGCTTTAAAGGAGAGATGATATGAAGGTAAAAGGAAATAAAAGCTGTGATGTTTTAATTATAGGAGGAGGACCTTCTGGTATTATTGCAGCAAGGGCAGCTGTTTCAGAGGGAAACAAAGTAATATTAATAGAAAGAGGCGGATATTTAGGTGGATGTGCAACTAAATCTTTAGTAATACCTCTTATGACCTTTCATGCTGGAAAAAAGCAAATTGTAATGGGATATGCAAATGAACTTATTGAAAGAATTAAAAAAAATGGTGGGACAATAGGTCATATTGAAGATCCACTTGGAGTAGCAGCAACTGTTACACCTGTAGAAACAGAGGTTTATAAATATACAGCTCAAGAGTATTTGCTAGAAGCGGGAGTAGAGATTTTATATCATACTGAAGCATTAGATGTAGAAGTTGATGAAAAAGATATACAGGCTATTATAGTTAAGACTAGATCGGGTTTATATAGAATAAGTTCAAGATATTATGTTGATGCTACTGGAGATGGAGAAATAGCTTACCTTTCTGGAAATGAAATGAAGATAGGAAGGGAAAAGGATGGTAAATGTCAACCTATGACAATGATGTTTAAATTAAGTGATGTTAATATAGATGAGCTTATTGATTATGTTGAAAGTAATAGAGATGAATTTGTGTTGGGAGATAATATAAAGAGCCTTCGTGATACAAAAAGAATTGCAATTTCAGGCTTCTTTTCAAAAATAAAGGAGGCTACAAAAAATGGTGATTTTACAATAAGTAGAGATAGGGTTTTGTTTTTTGAATTAAATAGAAGAGGCGAAGTTGCTATAAATATGAGTAGGGTTATAAATAAAATAGCTGTAAGAGATTTTGATTTATCTGAAGCAACTATAGAAGGTAGAAGACAGGTAATAGAAATATATAATTTTTTGAAAAAATATATACCGGGATTCAAAGATTCAATTTTGGTTCAATCGGGTGATGAAATAGGTGTTAGAGAAACTAGAAGATTAGTTGGAGAATATCAATTAACTGAAAGGGATATTTTTTCTAAGAAGATATTCGAAGATACAGTAGCTCTTGGAAGTTGGCCAATAGATATTCATGATCCAGATGGTAAGGAATTAGATTTAATAGAAATGAAAATGGGTGATTACTATGGAATACCATACAGAGCATTGTTACCTAAAGAAATTAACAATTTAATTGTTACAGGAAGAGCAATAAGTACAACTCATGAGGCATTTGCATCTATGAGAGTTTCTCCAATTTGCATGGCTTTGGGACAAGCAGCTGGTACTGCAGCAAGAATTTGCGTTAAAGGTAATAAAAGCTTTAGGGAATTAAGCTATCCTGAACTTAGAGAAGAGCTACTAAGGGATAATCAAGTTATCGGATAAGACAACTTGAGGACACTATTTATTATAAATATAAATACAAGGAGGGCGATATATGAAATAAAAATAAAATTTTATAAACTAATTGAATTCTGGGTCTTTTATTAAAAATGCAATTATAAAAAATATTAGAAAAGGGGAATGAAAAATGGGAGAAGTTTTAAATATTCAAGTTATCCTTATATTATTAGTTTTTGCTGCAATAACAGTACTTATGATATCTAAGAAACTACCGACACTTTTAGCATTACCACTACTAGGAATTATAATAGCTGTAATAGCAGGAGTTCCATTTATGACACCAAAAGAAGAGGGTGGACAAACCTTAATGGCTCATGTAATTGGAGGTGGGTCAGTTAGACTTGCTAGTACAATGATGGCTGCAATATTTGGTGCAATGTTTGCAAAGGTTATCCAAAAACAAGGTGTATCAAATACTATAATTAGAAAAGCAGCAGAGCTTGCAGGAGATAAACCTTTAGCAATTGCATTTGTATTAACAGCTGCTTGTGCAGTAGTATTTTCAGCGCTAGGTGGAGCAGGAGCAGTTATAATGGTAGCAACAATAGTAATTCCGCTTATGTTATCAGCAGGGATAAAGCCAACAATTGCAGCAGGTTCATTTCTTATGGGTTTAGGTCTTGGGGGATTATTCAATGTTGCAAACTATCAATTTTATGTTGATGCAATAGGAATGGATATGGAACTTGTAAAATTAACATCCTTAGTTTTAGCAATAATATCTATTGTTGTAACTGCGGCGTATATATTAATTAATGTAAGAAGTAAAAGTGTAAGAAGTACTTGGGCAATGCCAAGTAGTAAATTTGAAACAAAGACACAGGACGATGTAAATGTACTTGCTTTATTGTCACCATTAGTACCTATATTATTAGTATTCTTCTTAAAATTAAGTGCTGAACTTTCACTTTTAATTGCAGTAATATATACAATTTTAGTAACTAAGCCATCACAAATAATTCAAATTACAACAAGCTCTCTTGTAGAAGGAATACAAGATGTAGCAGGAGTTATAGGATTAATGATAGGAATTGGAATATTATTAAATGGAGTATCAGCTACAGCTACTATACAATTAATGCAACCGCTTATAGGTGCTATATTACCTACATCTCCATTACCATATATAATAATATTTACTATAGCATCTCCACTAGCTTTATATAGGGGACCTCTTAACTTATATGGTTTAGGTTCAGGCCTTGGAAATGTTATGTTGGCTGCAGGAACATTAAGTCCAGCAGCTATAGGAATGGCATTAAGATCTACAGGTGTGGTACAAGGAGTATCAGATCCGACTAATACTCACAATGTAATTGTAGCAGATTTTGCAAAAGTGGATGTTAACTCAGTTTTAAAATCTACTTTACCATACACAGTATTAATTACTTGTTTATCATTAATATATACAGCTATAATGATATTTTAAAATTATATAGCTAAGGATATTTTAAAAAAAATAAAGGGCTGTCGCACAATGTAAAATGAATAATTCTACATTTTACATTCTACATTTTTAATTTAGGAGCTGTTGCGACAACTCCTTGATAATGATTTGCATTAGGAGGGGAAAATGAGTAAGGTGAGAATTGGAATTGACGTCGGAGGAACATTTACAGATGCTGTTGTTATAGATAATAATAGTTTTGAAGTAATAGGAAAAGCTAAAATACCTACCACTCATCATGAAAAAGAAGGGGTTGCAAAGGGAGTTATAGATGTTATAAAAAAGGTACTAGAAGAAAATAATATTTCTCCGAATGATGTAGTATTTATAGCACATGGAACTACCCAAGCAACTAATGCATTGCTAGAAGGTGATGTAGCTAGAGTTGGTATAATTGGAATGGGAAAAGGAATAGAAGGTGAAAGGGCTAAAAACGAAACTAAAGTTGAAAATATAGAGTTATCTCCTGGAAAGTATTTATATACAAAACACAGATATATAGATTCTGGAAATTTATATAAAAAAGTAATTTTAGATTCAATAACTGAACTAAGAGAAGAGGGAGCAGAAGTTATTGTAGCATCAGAGAGCTATTCAGTAGATAATCCAGATAATGAAAAGCTTGTAATAGAAGAGGCGTTAAATAGTGGAATGTATGGAACTGGAGGATATGAAATATCGCAATTATATGGATTAAGAGCAAGAACAAGAACCTCAGTAGTAAATGGGGCATTAATTCCTAAAATGATGGAAACGGCAAATATGACAGAGGCTGCAGTTAAAAATGCTGATATAAAAAAGCCACTTATGATCATGAGATGTGATGGTGGTGTTATGACTATAGACGAGGTTAGAAAAAGACCAATATTAACTATGTTATCAGGATTAGCTGCTGGAGTTGCTGGGGCATTAATGTATGAAAAGGTTTCTGACGGAATATTTTTTGAAGTTGGAGGAACATCTACTGATATTTCTGTAATTAAAGATGGTAAGGTAATGATAAAAAACTCACAAGTCGGTGGACATAAACTTTATTTAAAATCCCTAGATGTTAGAACCTTAGGAGTTGCTGGTGGAAGTATGGTGGTTGTAGAAAATAATAAAATAGTAGATGTAGGACCTAGAAGTGCCCATATAGCAGATAAGGAATACGAAATATTTGCAGATGAAAAGGAAATATCTAATCCAGAGTTAATTTATATTGCTCCAAGACCAGAAGATAAAAGCAATTATGTTGCTATTAAATGTGATAATGGAAAAAGTTTTGCTTTAACCTTAGCTGGAGCAGCAAATATATTAGGTTATGTTGATAAAGAAGATTATGCTAGAGGTAATATAGAGGCTGGAATAAAAGCATGGGAAGTGATAGCAAAAGAAGTTAATTTGTCTGTGGAAGAAGCAGCTAAAACAGTTATGGATATAGCTATAAATAAAGTGAAAAAAATAGTAGATGAATTAATTACAGAATATAAATTAAATAAATCCATAATAAAACTTGTTGGTGGAGGAGGATCAGCTTCAATAGTTACACCATATCTTTCAAAAATTATGAATGTTAAATATAATATTGCTAAAAATGCACCATATATTTCAACTATAGGAGTTGCATTAGCATTAGTTAGAGAGCAAATAGAAAGAAGTGTTATTAATCCTACTGAACAAGATATTAGAAAGATAAGAATGGATATTCTTGAAGCAGTTGTAAAGGCAGGAGCAAACCCAGATACTGTTGAAATTACTGTAGATGTAGATGCTAAAAAAAATATTCTGAGAGCTTCAGCAACAGGTGCAACAGAACTTAGAACTAAGGAATTAGGTGCAGATAAAAAGACAAAGGATGAACTTATAAGTATTGTTAGTGATTCTACAGCAGTATCAAAAGATAATATTCAAATAGTTGGAGAAACAGGAAGATGGATAATATTTAAATGCTTTGAGACTACAAAAAAACTTTTTGGATTTATATCTAGCAAGAAAGAAAAAATTAGAATCCTTGATGAAGATGGAGTAATTAGATTACAAAAAGATAAGGGAAAGGTTTTATTTTGCACAAAGAAAGAGCTATATGAAAACTATAATAAATTTATAGATGAAAATACATTATTTACAGATGCAGGTGCACAACTTCCAAAGATATATATAATTTTCAATCAAAAACTTATAGATTTATCAGGAGTAATTAACAAGGATCAGTTATTAACATTAACTAATCTTGAAATTGAACTTTTAGATGAATCTACCAAAATTGGAATAGTAGCTACTCAAGAAAATTAGAGGTGATATATGAAAAACTTATATTTTTTAAATGATGAAGTTTTATCCTTATTAGAGCTTATGGAAGATTCATTATTCCATAAGATACCTAAGGAAAAAATAAAATATTATATTAATGAAGCAATTCAAATAGGTAAAAATCTTGCAAATGAATATAAAGGCAAGGATATAGAGTCACTTTTAAAAAAGCATGGAGTAGAAGTAGTAATTAAAGAATGTTGCGAATCTAAGAATTTAGATATTAGAGGGGAAATAATTTTTGATAAAGAAGAAAAACAAATAATTATTTATAAAAATTCTATAAACCAAATTATAGAAACATTAAAGAAACATGAATTAAGTATATCTAAGAAAGAAGTATATAATATTCATTTAGCTCATGAATTTTATCATTTTTTAGAATATAGCAATAACGATAATACTAATTATAAGCTTGAAAAGATAGAAATAAATTTAGGAAGATTAATTAAAAGAAAAGCTACAATACTTAAAACAAGAGAAATAGCAGCTCATGCTTTTTGTAAGGAAATACTAAATTTAAGATTTCACCCCAAATTATTAGACTATATATTTTTAGTAGAAAATAAAAAAATTAATTTAAAAGAATTTAAAAAGTATATCAAAGAATTAGAAGAAAACTATATAATTAATTTTGTATAAATTTTCTTTTTATAATTGTATTTGTATATTGTTATATAAGTATAGGAAGCTAGGACTAATAGCTTCCTATACTTATATTTAGATAATTTATATTCTAGATAAAAAAGATTTTAAAACATTAACAATTGTATAAACATCTTCTTTTGTAACCCAATAATGAGTTACAAATCTCATAAGACCATTCTCTACGTCGTTAATTTTAATATTATTTTCTAGGAAATGACTAACTAAATTCTTAGTATTTATATTTTTATCTTTAAATCTGAAAAATACCATATTAATTTTTAAGTTATGTAAATCAACTTCAATTTCGGGTATCTTGTTTAATTCTTCTGCAAGTAATTTTGCATTATCATGATCTTCCTTTAATCTTTTAGTCATTTTTTCTAATGATACTATACCTGCAGCAGCTAAAAAGCCAGCTTGTCTTAAGCCACCACCCATTAATTTTCTCTTTTTTCTAGCCTTATTAATAAAATCTTTATCTCCAGCTAAGATAGATCCAACAGGAGAACATAATCCCTTTGATAAGCAGAACATAACTGAATCACAATATTTTGTAACTTCCTTTACATTAACATCAAGAGCAGTTGAGGCATTAAATAATCTTGCGCCATCTAGATGAACTGGTAAGTTATATTTTTTAGCTATAGTATATATTTCTTTCATATTTTCAATAGTTAATACATTACCACTAGAATGAGCATTTTCGATGCAAATAAGGGATGTTGATGGGAAATGAATATCGTCATCTTCAAAACGTATTCTCTTTTCGATATCTTCTGCTTTCAAGATTCCATTTGGAGAATCTATAGCCCTTAATTGTACACCAGCAATTACAGAGCTTGCACCTACTTCATGAGCAATAATATGATTAGAATCAGCAATTATTACTTCACTTCCACGTTTGCAATGAGTAAATAAAGCAAGTTGATTCCCAAAAGTCCCACTAGGAACAAATAAAGCAGATTCCTTACCAATAATTTCAGCAGCTAAAGCTTCAAGTTTATTAACGGTAGGATCATCACCATAAACATCATCTCCAACTTCAGCTGCAAACATTGCTTCTTTCATAAAGCTAGGTTGTTCAGTTACAGTATCACTTCTTAAATCAATATATTTCATTAAAATACCCCCTTTAAATAGTTTATAAATAATTTAATTATAATATAATAAAAGTATATAGTTAAGTAAAAATTTACAATAGGGAGTAGTTATTATGGGAACAATGGGATCTGAAAGGAGAAACTTAGAACAATTAAGAGCTTTCTTTGTTGTAGGATTAGTTATGGGATTAATAGGAAATATATCATATTTTCTAAAATACAACGAAATTAGCATAGAATTTTTTGATTCTATAGATATAAATGGATTAACTATTATGATGACATTTTCTGTTTTAATTTTAGGAATATTTTCTATTGGTAATATAAAATTAGAAGTTAATGAAGAAATGATAATAGATATAAAAAGAAAAACTATAATTTATAAAATAATATTCATATTATTTGCTATATATACAATAGCTATTTCAATAATTTTTAAAGATTTATTATTAATTAGATTAGAAATGTTGATAGAGATTATTTTAATAATTTTATATATCAATGAAAGAAAAATTAAGTCTATCCAATTAATGGATATCCAGCTTAGGTGGAAAAGAGATTTTGATTACCCAGGTAGCCTTAATAAAGAAAGCAATGTTTTTTGGAGAATGAAAGTAAGGTTTTTTCCACATGTTAAAGTTAAATGGAATGATAGAATTCATAGAATAAGAAAATATAATATCTTAATTTTAGCTATATTCTTAGTAGGGAGATTTGAGTTAGCTACAGTTTTGTTCTTATTCATTTTTATACCAGAGGTGATTTACTTAATTGAAATTATTTTTTGTTTATATACTAAAACTAGCGGAATATGTACAGGGATTATAGACGTAACAAGTAGTAAATCTAGAATACCAGTATATAAAGTATATATAACTAATTATAAATTAGAAGAAGAAATTACTTTTAAAGTAAGAAATTATTGTTATATTCAAGAAAGAGATGAAGTAGTAGTGGTTCATGGAGCAATTAGTAAACGAGTAATAGAAGTACAAGGAGTAAGAATGGATTTTATTTAGTATTAAGATAATAAAATTTTTATGATAGCCTTTTCATTTATTCTTATTAATAGAAGTAAATATTTATATATGTTATTATAAGTTTTGAAAATATGAAATATAAACTAATACAAAGGATAGGTGATGAAATGAAGACTAATTATCATACACATAATTATAGATGTAATCATGCAAGTGGTACTATTGAAGACTATATTGAGGAAGCAATAAGAGAAGGATATGATGAAATAGGAATATCTGACCATTTGCCCCATCCAGGTAAGAATATAGATAATTACAATAGAATGAACTATAATGATTTACCGATATATTTTAAGGAAATAGACGATGCAAAGGAAAAGTATGGAGATAAAATTTCTATAAAGAAGTCCATTGAATGTGAGTATTTTGAAGACTATCATTGGTTATATGATGATTTCAGAGAAAAATATAAAGTAGATTATTTATTGTTAGGAGTACACTTTTTCCCTTATAAAGGAGAATGGACATATGTAGGGGGGATAAAGTTAACACCTGAAATTTTAGAGATTTATATTGATTATGTTATTAAATCCATGGAAAGTGGTTATTTTGATTGTTTAGCGCATCCTGATTTATTTGGTGTAAGATATAGAGCTTGGGATGAATACACAATTAAGGCTTCAAGAAGGATATTGGAAGCGGCTGAAAGGCTTAATATACCAATAGAAATAAACATAAATGGTTTCAAAAGAGGGAAAGTTAAATATAACTTAGGAGAAAGATATTTTTATCCTATAGAAGAGTTTTGGAATTTGTCTAAAGAATATAAGGTAAAAAGGATTTTAGGTGTAGATGCACATTTACCTGAAGATTTAAGAAATAGATATATTGGGGAAGAATTTGTTAAAAAACTAGGTCTTGAAATAATAGATAAGTTATAGTTAGTAACATATGTTACCGAATTGAATTATCTATTATGATAGACTATCTTTAGAAATAAAGTAATTGGAGGAAGTATATGAGCTTATTTTTAGGAAAAATTCATTATTGGTTGTTTAATAAGATAGTTTGGTTTGAGGACCTTGAAGAAGAAATAATTCATTTAGCGAAAAATGAAGGATTAGATGTAGAAAGTTTATCTAGTGAGATTGATAATAAATATGGACAAAGATTACCTAAGCTTCCTTTAGAAGATATGATAGATACTTCTAATATACATGGATGGCTTCAGGATAAAATTCATTCTGCAGAATATAGACTTGCGACATGGACTGTTAAAATTCTAGAAAAAGAGGGAAGTAAAGAAAAGTTAGAGAATTTATATATAAATCAAGGTTTGAAGGCTGCAAATGAAGTAATAGAATCAGGTAAGCTAATAAATAATGCAGTGGATATATTTAATGCTGTTAATGACTATATTTTAGATGGAATGCCATGTGATAGAGTAAATGAAGTTTTATTACAAGAAGAAGATAAAGTGATATGGAAAAGAAGAATTTGTGTTCATAAAGAACTTTGGGATACTGTAGGTGGAGATGTTAACTTGTTCTATAATTTAAGAGACTTATGGATAAAGTCTTTTGTAAACAAAGTTAACGGTAATTATAAGTATAGTTTCCTAGGAAATAATGAATTTTCTATAGAAAGAGTATAGGTGATAATATGGATGCAATAGAATTAATGATGGAAGAACATAAAAATATAAAGGTTATGTTAAAGATAGTAAGAAAGGCTTGTTTCTTTATATTAGAAGGAAAAGATGTTAACTATGATGACTTTAATAAAATAATATCTTTTATAAGAAATTATGCAGATTCTCATCATCATAAAAAAGAAGAAATAATGCTTTTTAATAGAATGGTGGATGAAATAGGAGAAACAGCTGAAAAAGTTGTTAAATATGGAATGCTAGTAGAACATGATTTAGGAAGGTTATACGTAACAAGCTTAAGTGAAGCCTTAGAAAATTTAAAAAATGGGAATGATGAAGCAAAGCTTGATATAATTGCAAATGCTGTTTCCTATACTAATCTTTTAGAAAGACATATTCATAAAGAAGATAATGTAATTTATAAGTTCGCACAAAGAGAATTAAAAGAAGATACGATGAGTGTAATTAATGATGAATGCGTTAAATTTGAAAATGAATTTGATAATATAAAGAATGAAAATTTATCTATTTTAGAAGAGTTAAAAGTTAAGTATTGCATTTAGGAATAAGAATATTTTAAAATAACTATTGGATCTAAAATAAAATAAGGATAGGTGATAAGTATGATTACTAAGGATATGACTATAGGTGAAGTTGTTAGAATGAAGGAAAATGCTCCACAAATATTAATGAGCTTTGGAATGGGATGTGTAGGGTGTCCGTCAGCTCAAGCAGAAACAATTGAAGAAGCAGCTAAAGTTCATGGATTGAATTTAGATTCTTTATTAGAAGCATTAAATAAATAACAAGATTAAAAACTGTGTTAAACATAAGTTGTTTGGCACAGTTTTTTTTATATTTTTTATAGATAAAAAATATAATATACGACAATTAAATATCACATCTTTCATATTACATCATAATATGTACTATAATTACAAAATTATCTTATAGTATTGTAGTTTTTATGAAAGGAGAATATATGTCCATTAACTTTAAGAAATTCGTGCCACGACCTGGACTAGTAAATAAGCAAGGGCGTTTACCAGATCCATCAGAGTTAGTTTGTATTGAAGTTCCAAAGGTTTTTGACCAATGCTTAATAAAGAGATGTTTAGTATATGCTGATGGACTAGATTCATTAACTTCTGATGAAGAGTTAAGAAGCAATCCTTTAGTAAATCCTAAAAGGTATCTTTCAAGCAGGGACTTTAGAGTAAGACTACTATCAGTTGATAAGATTCCTCTTAAGGGGGATCCAAACTTTAAAAAATTAGTTATTAATTATGTTATAAGCTTTTATTCAGATTATATTGATGATAGTGGTATAACTCAAAGTGAATTTTATGAGATTAACAGAACAGATATTGTTGGAAGGTTCTATTGCCCAGATTCTATAGCACAAATTTCAGCAAGTAGTGACGAAGAAGTTGCTAGTGAAGAATCTAATATAATTAAGCTAGAAATGGTAGCAGAGGCATTAGATGGGCAAATAGTAGAAGATGAAGCTGGAGATGAAGTATTAGATATAACTTTAGGTTATTTTATAGTAGTTAAATGCCAACTTTCAGTTCAATTATTAATTCCAGCTTATGACTATTGTCCAGTGCCAAGAGAGGCTTGTGAAGAAGAACCTGAAGAAGATCCATGTGAAAGATTTGAAAGGGCTCCAGTTCCTAAGTTCTATCCAGATCAAAATTTAGAACCATTATTTCAAGAGTGTGATGATGAAGACAGATAATATTGACTAGAATGACAAAAGAATAAGAGAAAAGTATCATATAAAAAACAAAAAATATTAAACAAAATAAAAAACTATAAATACTAAATTATAAATATTTTTATTAAATAAAAAAGGGAGGATTCAATTTATGAATTCAATGTCAAGAGGTTACTATGAACCTTGTGGAAAAGATAAAAGAAAAGAAGAAAAACAACAATGTCCAACTATTATAAAATGTGGATGCCCAAGTTCAGTTATACTTCCATTAGCTGCTACAGTAGGAACTACATTTACTCTTGCATCACTTACTTTAGATACTTCTTGTTTATGTGATCCAAGCACTAAATTAGAATTTGCAAGTAATATAGTTATTCCATTAGCAGCATCAGGAGCTTTTACTGTTCAAATATTCAAGCAATGTAGAAATCAAATTACTCCAGTACCTGTTGGACCTGCTTGGACTTGGGCTGAATTAGTAGCAATAGCTAGTTCAGGAACTTTTTCATTCTTTATTTGTGATTCAGATTCTTGCAATAATGATTGTTGCACTTATACAGCAGTTGCAACCGTTACAACTGTTATAGCAGGTGGTACTATAGCTATTAATAACGCTACACTTGGAGCTGTATCAACTTGTAAATCAAATGCTTGTGCAACTAATTGCAATAGAAGAAGATGCAATTGTGAATGTGAATATTAATATAAATTTAAATTAAATGATGTACCTTATAAAAAAGTATAAGGAAATATCATTGTAAATTGAATCCCAGGTATGAATTTTCATACCTGGGATTTTCATAAAAGGCTGATGAAAACAGTGCTTTTAATAATGTTAGCCTTAGTGCAACTATATATTGTGATAACTATTGTTATAATGATTAAAGATTTTTTTAATACTTAAGAATATAATTATAAAATCTCCAGATGTTTTTTCATTAGGAGATTTATTTATTAGTTAAAGAGATTTGTATGTATAATAAGAACTAAAATTTAATAGCATTAATATAATATACTAGAGTATTAATATAAGGTGATAATATGATTTATTTAGATAATGCGGCTACATCTTTTCCAAAACCATCTAAGGTTTATGAAGAAGTATTAAATTGTATGAAAAATTATTGTGCAAATCCTGGAAGAGGTTCTCATGACATGTCAATTAAGTCAGAACTTAAAGTTATGGAGACAAGGAATCTTATAGCAGAAATTTTTAATATAAAAAATCCTTTAAACATAGTCTTTACTAGTAATGCTACTGAAGCTTTAAATATAGCAATTCGAGGATTATTAAAAAGGGGAGACCATGTAATTAGTACAGTTATTGAGCATAACTCTGTTCTTAGACCATTAACTGAAATATCAAAAATTGGAATAGAAGTAACTTTGGTTTCTTCTGATAAAGCAGGATATATAAATCCTTTAGATATAAAGGAAGAAATCAAACTAAATACTAAAGCAATAGTTGTAAATCATGCTTCTAATGTATTAGGGAGTGTACAAGACATTAATAGAATAGGTAAAATAGCAAAAAAATATGGAATTGTTTTTATAGTTGATGCATCTCAAAGTGCAGGTTCTATTAAAGTTGATGTAGATAGTGATAATATAGATTTACTTGCTTTCCCAGGGCACAAGGGACTTCTTGGGCCGCAGGGGACAGGAGGGTTATATATAAAAGAAGGAATAAATCTTAAATCCTTTAAAGCGGGTGGAACTGGTAGCAATTCAAATTCTATTGATCAGCCTAATGAATTACCAGATAAATTTGAAAGTGGAACCATAAATACTCCAGGTATAGCAGGATTATGTGAAGGGGTAAAATTTATTAAAAAAATAGGAATAGATAATATTTATAAAGAAGAAATGCAGTTAACAGAGCAGCTTATTTTAGAATTAAAGAAGCTTAATTTTATAAGAATTTATGGAAGTACATCTTTGAAAGATAGGGTATCTGTACTTTCTTTTAATATTGAAGGTATTGATGCTTCAGTGGTCGGAGAAGAACTTAATGATTCAGAAGTTGCTGTGAGAACAGGTTATCATTGTGCAGCACTAATTCATAAAATTATTGGAACAGAATATAAAGGAACAGTTAGAGTTAGTCCTGGTTGCTTTAATACACCAAAAGATATAGATGAATTAATTAAAAACATTATAAAAATTTATAAGTCTAAATAATTAGTATCATTGTACATATATAAATATATATGTAAATGTAACATTAGGATGTGAAGTTATGGAAGAGAAATATAGTAAAATTAATAAATATCCTATAAATAATCCTAGTGATTATGATAGATATATTACTATTGAAAATGAACTTAAGAAAGAAGGAAGAATAGAAGATATAGAAAATATAATTAATTTAATGAGTCCACCAGAAGATATTAGAAGTATTTGTAAAAGTGAACAAGGGAAAAAAGTAAATGTTGCAATAGTTGGTACTGGTGAAGCAGGACTTGCAGCAGCCTATGAATTAAAAAAAATAGGATGTAATATTACTGTTTTCGAAGCAAGTAAAAGAATAGGGGGAAGAGTTTACACTCACTCTTTTGATAGAAACAACAAGTATTATGGAGATTTCGGAGAAGGAAGTATTCCAATATCTCATTATACTACTTGGCATTATATTAATCTTTTTAAATTAGGTACTAATGTTTGCAATAATAACAATCAATATTATTATTTGAGAAATGCTGGAGCTTATAATAAGGAAAGACAAATAGCAAAAAATATATATCCAAGATATGATTTAACAAGATTAGATAAAATAAAGCTAAAAGCTAAAGACCATTTAAATATATATAATAAATATTTAAATGACTTAAAATCAGAAGAAAGGCAAGAATTAATTCAAATAAAGGATAACTATTCTAAAAATATTAAAAACTTAGATAAATTAAGTTTAAAGGAAGCCTATAGGCTAGAGGGGTTTAGTGAAGATGCCATAAATATGATAGGATATATTAATGGAGTTACGGAGTTTTATAATGCAAGTATTACAGAGATTTTACAAAAGAAATATACTTTAGATAATATTAGTAGTTATAATATTTCAGGTGGAATGATAAAATTACCACAATCCTTATACGAAGCAATAATAGAAGAGAATTTAAAATCCTATTCTTATATTAACAAAGAGGAATTAGGAAAGGTAAATGTCAAATTAGGTTTTTATGTTGATGGAGTTAATAACTTAGAAAGTAAGGTTAAAGTAAATTATTTAGATTCAGAAAAAAATATACACGGAAGTGACGAATTTGATTATTTAATAATTACAATTTCACCTAATAGTATAAAAAGAATGAATATTAGTGAAAGTTTCAGCAAGGATAAACTAAGATCAATTGATGAAATAAGCTTTAAAAATTCTCAAAAGGTTTATTTGTATCTAAAAGAAAGATTCTGGGAATTAGAACGAAAGAATAAAAGAATAATAGGGGGAAGAACAATAACGGATTTGCCTCTCTATTCAATTTATTATCCTTCAGATAATGCAAGTGTACATTATGATAAAAATAATAAAGAAATTATTAGTTTAAATAAGAATTCAAAGACTCCAGGAGTTTTACTTGCTAGCTATAGCTTTGGAGATAAATCAGATGAGTTTTCTTATTTAAGTGATGATATAAAAATAAATGATATTATAAATTATATTGAGAAAATTCATAACTTACCAAAAGGATATTTAGATAGTATTGTATTAGATTATAAATCAATAGTATGGTCGGATGTACAATATATTTGGGGATTTTCTAATTTATATAAACCACAGGATAAAACTTTTTATTCTTATTCAAATATAAGTCCTGAAATGGACAATAAGATTTTCTTTGCAGGAGATAATGCTACTGCGAAACATGGAACTCAGCAGGGAGCATTACAAAGTGGAATGATTGCAGCTAATAATGTAGCTGCAGAAATAAAAAGAAAATATAGTCAATAAAATAAAAATGACCTGCGAATATTTGTAGGTCATTTTTCATTTTATTAACTTAAGTACTTTTATAAAAGTATAAAAAATTACTAGGTTAACTTAACTACCTTTCAAGTAGAAAAAATAAATAAATAAATATTACTCTAATTCATCTTCATCACAAGTATCATTGTCTGGGAATAATGGTTCTAAATGTTGATCTGGATAGAACTTAGGAACTGGAGCTCTATCGAATACTTCACATGGATCTTCCTCAGGCTCTTCTTCACAAGCAGCTTTTGGAACTGGACAATAGTCATAAGCAGGAATTAATAATTGCACTAAAAGTTCACATTTAACTACAATATAGTAACCTAAAGTAATATCTAAAAATTCATCTCCATGTTCATCACTAAGTATTTCACCATGTAATACTTCTGCAACCATTTCAAGTTTAATTAAGTTATTATCACATAGTTCATCTCCAAGTGTAGTTGTGGCTTGAGAAATTGAATCTGGACAATAGAATTTTCCTATTGTGTCAGTTCTGTTAATTTCAAAAAATTCACTTTTAGTTTTTCCATCACAGTCAATATAATCTGCATAAAAAGATATAGTATAGTGTAAAATTATTTTTTTGTAGCCGTGATGTTTTTTTAGTGGAATCTTATCAACATAATTTAAAGTTAACTTAAAGTCTCTACTTGAAATATACCTTTTTGGTGCATCAAGTGGATCACTTCTTAACTCACAATCAGTTGTGTTTGTATCTGGACCGTCGCAATATACAAGGCATCTTTTAATTAAGCATTGATCAAATACTTTAGGTACTTCTATACATACTAATTCAGCAGGATCTGGTAAGCGGCCTTGTTTGTTTACTAGTCCTGGACGGGGCATGAATTTTTTAAAGTTAATGGACATATAAATTCTCCTTTATAAAATAATAAATTATCATTTTAGTACTCACAATACATGATATGAAATATTAATAAAGTGGTGATATTAAAAAATAGGAATTGAAAAGTTTTTTATAAGATAAAATTGCATAATAGTAAATAAATATAAATATAATTTTATAGATGGTTTATGTATAAATAATTTTTGGATATAGATTATTAATTAATATATAAAGGAGAGCGTTAACATGAGGGGGATATATCCATGGCTATATGTTGACTACAAAGAAAGTTTATGGAGATTTTCTGTAAATGACAATAAAGAGCTAAACTATAGACTTATGTATACAGAAGGAAAATGGACAAAAGAAAATTTAATAGACAGTAGGGTAACAGGCTTTGGATTATTTGTAGATGACAGTGAAGGAATACATTTAGTATATTCAAATACTAAAGGGGAATTAAGATATTGTACTATGAAAGATAATCAATGGGTTGGTAAGGTTTTATATAAGGTAGAGGATAATGATTATAATATAGAATGCATAAAAATCGAGATAATTAGATCTGAAATGCATATTTTTTATGCTTTAGCAAGTGAAAATGGTAATGATCATGGTGTTTTAATGCACTGTATTTGGGATGGCCATAATA
Organism: Clostridium lamae; assembly: GCF_033043255.1. NCBI lineage: Bacteria > Bacillati > Bacillota > Clostridia > Eubacteriales > Clostridiaceae > Clostridium > Clostridium lamae. The sequence continues at coordinate 70,556 of NZ_JASCQJ010000016.1, forward strand.
CAAATATTATAAAGTTACAAGACATAATTTTAAAACCAAGTTTAAAGGAATACTACTTAATTAACATAAATAATAAAAATGAAATTTATTTATTCTATTTATCAGATGAAGGTGATGAATTATCTTTAAATTATTCAATTTATCATAGTAACAATTGGACACCATCTATTAGGCTTTATGGAATTCAAGGAGAAGAAATATATTTTGATGTTGAGTTAGATAATAAGAGTATTCATGTTTTAAATAGATCTAGGGAAAATTTATCCTATTCACTTGATCATGTAATAATTGATTCTAGAGAAAGGTTTAAATACTATAGAGTCTATGAAGGGAAAAATAGTATAATTGAACCTTTAGTATTTAAGGATGGTAATAAAGTTTTTGCTTGTTGGATGGAGGAAAATGAAATATACTATTCAGTTTTTATAGCTGAAAAGTGGACATATAAAACAAAATATAACAGAGATAATAAAATAAAAATAGAAAGATGCAATGCATATATTAGTGAAGTTAAAGAAGGACGTATTAAGGGGAAAAATATTTATGCAACAAGTGGGTTAGATGTATATTTATATGATCCCCAAAAATTAGTATACAGTGAGAATAAAGAAAATAATAATGTGATAATTAATGGTAATAGAGTTGATTTAAATAATGAAGAGACAGAAGTAATTAAATCTGAGCTTTATAGAGTAAAAGAAGAAAATAAAGAATTAGGAGATAGAATAGCACATTTAACTTTGTTGTTACAAAAAAATCAACAAGGAATAGAAAAGTATAATCAGCAGTTAGCAAGGGTAGTGGAACAAAAGAGAAAGGCAGAAGAAAATAGTAATATTTTTTTAGAATTACAGAAAAAAATTCAAGGAGAAAATGAAGCTTTAATTGAAGAAATAAATATATTAAAAGAAGAAAAAGAAAATTTTCAAAATTTGGTTAATACCTATATTAATGAGATTGAAGCCCTGAAGAATGAAATAGAAACTATTAATTTAGAATTATCAAAAAGAGATATTATGATAGAGGAATATAGGAAAAATGAAGCTAAAGAAAATGAATATATTGAAGAAATTCAATTGTTTAAGGAAGAAGTAAATAACCTTACTAAAGAACTATTAATAAAGGATAGAAAAATCCAAGAAGAAATTCATTTGAAAATAGCATTAGAAAATCAAAATAATATTATTATAGAAGAAAATTTACTAATAAAGAAGGAGTTAACTTCATTAATAGAAGAAAACAAGAAAATAAATACTGAGCTTCAAATAGAGAGGAATAAATCTGTTATGGAAAAGCTTTTAAGAAAAAGGACATAAATTCAAAGTCAACTTAAAAAAGTAATAGCATAATATGATATATATCTAAATACAAAAGGAATTGGAGATAAATTATGAGATTAGATGAATATGACTATATTATAGTATTTACTTCACATTATAGAGCTATTTATATTTATGATAGATTAAGAGTTAAAAAGATACAGACTAAATTAGTGACAGCACCAAATAAGGTTAATATAAGTTGCACACAGGCCTTAAAAATTAAAGAAGAAGATAGAGATAATGTTAAGTTAGAGCTTGAAAGAAATAATATATATCCAACTGCTGTCTTTAAAATCATTAAGAATGGAAAAGAAGAGGATTATGAATTAATAGAATAAGATGGGAGGAAAGTGGAATCCATGATTAATGCAATAAATAAAAGTATTGTTTATGTGTCTAATTTAGGTAGTGATAAAATTTCCGTTCTAAATGGGGAAATTTCAAATGTTATCGATGAAATAGAAGTTGGTCCAAGACCATATGAATTAGTTGTAGATAATAGAGATAATATTTATATTGCTACAGATAGAAATGATAGAGTAACTATTATTAATCATATAACAAGAACTAGTAAAAGTTTATATATGCCTAATAACGGACATATTAAATTGGATTCTATCTCTCAAAGAATTTATGTTTCCAATATAGAAGAAGTATGTATATACAGCCTAGATGATAATAAGATACTTAATAAAATAAATGGATTTATTGCAGTGGATGGTATAGAGATAAGTAGTGATGGAAGCAAGCTTTTTATTTTGGATATTTTTAAAAACGAATTAAGTATTTATGATACTTTAACATTAGAGAATATAAAAACTTATAAGAATATTGGAGATAGTCCTAATTATATTTTTATAGGACCTGAAGATAGGTATTTATATATTCTAAATAAAGGCATTAATAAAAAGAGTTTAAGTGGTAAGCTCATTATGATAGATATTTATACTGATAAAATATCATATATTGAATTTCCAAATGGTTCAATTCTTTCATCCATAGATGGAAATTATAGATTTTTGTATGTAATAAATACTGGATTAAATAGAGTAGAGGTTATAGATATATTAAAAGGAAGTATAGTAGGCAACTTTAAAACTTCTTTAAAGGACCCTCAGAAAACAAAACTTTTAAAAGATCATAGATATGTATTGGCAACTAGCAAGGATGATAAAGGTAGAGGAGCATTAGATATAATTGATATTGAGAATCAAAAAATTGTGAGCACATATAACTTTCAAGAAAAAAATTCACAACCTTATAGTATATGTATTATTGAAGAAAATAACTCTGAAGAAGAGGATTTATTATATAAGAATTCCAATGATAGAAATTTAGAAAGCCAAGGAAACTTTATATTAGCTAATAAAGTATTATCTACATATAAAGAAAAAATAATTTTTCAACAGGAAAAAATTGAATTAATTTCTAAGGAAAAAATAGATATAGAAGATATAAAGTTTGAAAATTGTAAAATAATTAAAGAAAGTAAAAATAAAGAGTTAATCATTAATAAGGAAAATTATATAGCAATAAGCTTTGAATTTAATATTCCATATTATGTAGAATGTACAAATTCAAAGAAAGAAAAGTTAATTATTAAAGGTAACTTAACAGGGAAACAGAAAGCTATTTTATATATAGAAAAAAGTCAAGATTATGATCTGAATTTTACTGTTAAGTCATCAAGTGAAATTATATCTTTTCCATATATAAAAGATAATAATATTTTATTTGATGTTAGTTCAACTATTTCAACTTATGCTACAAAAGAAGAGTTAATTTATGTACCTTTCAAAGAAATAAATAACAATCTAGAGGAGGTATAAAATGGTATTAAAAACATATAATCACTTTTTATTAAAAACAAAAGATAAAAAGTTATTAAAATTTTCATATAGCGAGAGCTTTGGTATTTTTTGTGAAACTATTATTAATAATAAAGTTATTAACAAGAATATTATTTGCAAAGACTGTCTTAAATATTTTTATATTATTGAAGATTTCAATAGAA